>DAMABW010000666.1:0-2075 GCA_031999925.1 Massilia sp.
GCATCCATCGCCAGCGGCGCCTTCATCATGCCTTTCACGGCCGCCGCGTCGCCGCCGATCTTCAACTGGTAATAGTGCGAGGCGATGCTCACCGCTTTCCCGACCGTCATCTCGAGCGCGTGCTGGGGCGACTTGAAGCGCTCCAGGCTGCGTTCCTTCAGCGGATTGAAGACCACGATGGGCGCGCCGCGCAGCGAGGCGGCGCGCAGGGTGGCCAGCATGCGCGGGTGGTTGGTGCCGGGGTTGTGGCCGAACGAGAAGATGGCGTCGCAATGGTCGAAGTCTTCCAGCGTGACGGTGCCCTTGCCGACGCCGATCGATTGCGGCAGGCCGACGCTGGTGGCTTCGTGGCACATGTTCGAGCAATCGGGGAAGTTGTTGGTGCCGTATTCGCGCACGAAGAGTTGGTACAGGAAGGCCGCCTCGTTCGAGGCGCGGCCGGAGGCGTAGAACTCGGCCATGTTCGGGTCGGGCAGGGCGCGCAACTGTTCGCCGATGCGCTTGAAGGCGTCATCCCAGGAGATCGGCACGTAATGGTCGGTGGCGGCGTCGTAGGCCATGGGGTGGGTCAGGCGGCCTTCCCATTCGAGGTAGAAGTCTTCGCGCTCCCACAGTTCGCTCACCGTGTGCCTGGCGAAGAACTCGGGCGTGACGCGCTTGTTGGTCGCTTCCCAGGACACGGCCTTGGCGCCGTTTTCGCAGAACTCAAAGGACGAACCTTCGCGCGGGTCGGGCCAGGCGCAGCCGGGGCAATCGAAGCCCTGGGGCTGGTTCACCTGCAACATGATGGTCGTGCGCGCGGCCGACATTTCGCCGCGCAGGGCCTTGGCCACTGCTTGCAGCGCGCCCCAGCCGCCGGCAGGGCCGCCGTATTCTCCGATTCCTGGGACATCCTTCTTCGACATATTTCCTCCTTATGCAATAACGAAGAATTCTACGAAGATTGTTAAATCGGGGCCGCCACGAAGACACAGGGAAACAAAGGCTGGGCCTGGTGGCTTACAGTTCGAGCACCAGCTCCGGCCGGAAGCCTTCCTGCTCGCCCTTGCTCAGGTAGCCGAGCGGATTGGCGACCACGCGGCAGGACCAGGGCCGGCCGTTCTCGACACCCGTGACCGTGTAATCGTTCATGCAGTGCAGGTGGCCATGCATCCAGATGTCGGCGTAGGGGAAGAGGGCGTCCAGGGTATTGCAGAAACCGGCCGTGCCTGCCGCCAGGCCGTAGCGCGGGTCGGCGCTCAGCAGGCTGGGGGCGAAGTGGGTGACGGCGACCGTGATCCCGTCGAAGGGTTGCGCCAGCGCCGCGCGCAGCCAGGCCTGGCAGTCGAGCGACATCTCGCGCAAGCCTTCGGCCAGGACCGGCGCGCCATCTTGCAGCGTCGTGTTCTTGCTAAGGTAGTAGTTGGCGGCGCGGAAGGCCTTGCCGCGCAATTGCAGCTGCTTGGTCAGGTCGGTCTCGCGGCTGGCCAAGGCGTCGAAGTCGCTCCACAAGGTGGTGCCGATGAAGCGCACGTGGCCGATGACGATCGTTTCGCGGTCCAGCCATTCGATGTCCAGTTCCTGGCAGGTGGCGCGCAGGCGGGCGTAGGTTTCCTCGTATTCCAGGCCGTCGAATTCGTGGTTGCCGGGGATGAAGAGCACGCGCGCCTTGGCGGCGCCGGGGCGCAGGGGCGAGAAGCGGGCCAGTCCGAAGTCGGTTCCGGTCAGGCGCGAGCCGGACTGGTAGGAGCCGATGTCGCCGGCGAGGACGACGACGTCGGTGTCCGGGGCGACGTGCGGCTGGAAGTCGGCGTAACGTTCGAGGTGGAGGTCGGAAAAGAGCTGGATGCGCATAGCGGCGAAGTATAGCTGCAACGACAGTGTGCTGACGCATGTCTGCCGTGGATTGGTGGGCCGTTCGTAGGGTGGGCTCTTGAGCCCACGCTGTCTCATCGGGTGAAGGGCGGCGAAGGTGATGTGGCCACCTGGCGCGGAAACGGCGTGTCATCGGGGTTCGTGGGGCTGTTGCCTGTTCTGTTATTGGTGTGCATGATCCGCGTGGGCTCGAGAGCCCACCCTACAGTTGGGGCCGGTGG
>DAMABW010000667.1:0-2075 GCA_031999925.1 Massilia sp.
GGCGCCCACCCTACCCATCTCCCGGCCGCTGGCCTTATTTAACGCGCTGCTTCTCCAGCTTGCGCGCCAATGTCCGCCGGTGCATCCCGAGCCTGCGCGCCGCTTCCGAGATATTGAAATCCGTCTCCGCCAGTACCGCGTGAATGTGCTCCCACTCCAGCGTCTTGATCGACGTCGAGCGATTCGTCACTTCCACATCCGTGCTCCCCGCCACGTGCCCGAACGCCGCCTCGATATCGTCGGTATTCGAGGGCTTGGCCAGGTACTGGCAGGCCCCGAGCTTGATCGCCTCCACCGCCGTGCCGATGCTGGCAAACCCGGTCAGCACCACGATCAGCATCTCCGGATCGTGCGCATGCAGCATCTGCACGCACGACAGCCCCGACGCATTCCCCTTCAATTTGAGGTCGACCACCGCATAGCCCGGATCGTGCTCGCGCAGGATCTCGGCGGCCTCTTCATACCCGGGCGCGTGCAGCACCTTGTAGCCGCGCCGCTCGAACGAACGCCCGAGCGTGCGCGCAAAAGCTTCGTCGTCCTCGACGATCAACAAGACTGGCGTCTCAGGCATGTTCGCCCTCCCCGGCCAGGCGAATCGCTTCCAGTGGAATCGTCAACTTCACTTCCGCACCACCCTCTTCTCTATTTCTCGCTACCACTGCACCACCCAAGGTGCGCGCCACGTTCACGACCAGGAACAGGCCCAGGCCGCCACCCGAGCGCCCCTTGGTACTCTGGTAGGGTTTGCCGAACTGGGCCAGCACGGAAGGAGCGAAGCCCGGCCCACGGTCGGTGACCACCACGCACAGGTGATCGTCCTCGACGCTCGCACTCATGCCCACCCAGCCGGTCGGCGACGCTTCCAGCGCATTGTCGAGCAGGTTGTCGACGGTCTGCTTCAGGGCCGAATCGAAAGCCACCGGCATGTCGTCGACAATCGAATTCTCGTACACGAAATCCTTGACAGGCCGGCTGTCCTCCCACTCCTCGGCCAGGCCATCGAGGAAGGTATGGATGGTCGTGCGCACCGCCGACTCGCCACGCGCCTTGCCGGCCGAGAGCAGGATGCCGCTGACAATGCTCTTGCAGCGCTGGAGCTGGGTCTGCATCTCGCCGATTTCCTCCAGCAGGTCCGGGCTGTTGCGGAACTCCGGCATGCGCTTCCAGTCGCCCAGGATCACGGACAGGGTCGCCAGCGGCGTGCCGAGTTCGTGCGCCGCGCCGGATGCCAGCAGCCCCATGCGAACGATATGGTCTTCCTCGGCCGCGCGCTGGCGCAGTTCGGCCAGCTGGGCCGCCTTGGCCCTGACCGTGCCGCTGATGCGCGAGACGAAAATCACGAGCAGCGCCGCGTTCAGCGCGAAGCAGATCAGCATGCCCTGCACATACAGGCTGGCGATGCCGCGCGCATGGTCGAACGGCAGCGCCAGCGGCTGGGCATACACGGCCAGCGCACCGAGGCAGGCAATGGTGATGGCGACGATGGTCCAGGTCGACCACGCTTCCAGCAGCACGGCCGAGATGATGATCTGCAGCAGGTAGAGGAAGGCGAAGGGATTGGTGGTGCCGCCCGACAGATACAGCTGGACGGTGAGCGTGGCCACGTCGACCAGCAGCGCCATGAACAATTCGCTGTTGGCCACCGGCCGGCGCTCGTGCCAGCGCAGGTGGCTGGCGATGTTGAAGGCGATCAGGCAGGCCAGCACCTGCAGCATGTGCACCAGCGGCAGGTTGATGTCGAAGATGAGGATCGCGCCGGCGATGGTCGTGACTTGCCCGATGACCGCAATCCAGCGCAGCTCGATCAGCTGCAGCATGTTCTTGTGGCCGGCGGCGTATTCGACGTGGGCTTCTTCGGCAGAAGCGATCGAAGGCGTTATTCTTGTTAGTAGATCAAACTTTACTGCCATTGTTGCGCGACCGAGCGGTCTCTCCTTTACCCAAGCGCGCAATATACCACCACGCGCCCATCACCATCAAAGCCAATGCATACCAGGTACTGGCATACACGAGATGGTTGTTCGGGAAGGAGATGACGGTCAGGCCGCCAACGGGCTGGTCGGGCGCGCCGGCGG
>DAMABW010000668.1:0-2052 GCA_031999925.1 Massilia sp.
TAGGGCATGTGGGCGGTCGCGATCAGCGAGCCGATGATGAAGAACAGCAGGGTGACGAGCATGCGCGTGCTGCCGCCGCCGACCGTGTACAGCGTGCCCGAGGCGCAACCGCCGCCCAACTGCATGCCGATACCGAAGATGAAGGCGCCGATCACCACCGAGGTGCCGGCCGGCGACACCAGGCCGGAGACCGGCGTGCCGAACAGCGTGCCGTTGGCCAGCGCCGGGAAGAACAGCGCCACGCCGACGGCGAGCATGATCATCTGCGCGCGCAGGCCGGCGCCGCGGCCGTCGGCGATGAACACGCGCCAGGCCGAGGTGAAGCCGAAGGCGGCGTGGTACAGGGCGACGCCGAGCAGGGCGCCGACGATGTACAGCGCTGCCTGGCGCGCGTCGACCACCTGCAGCAGGTACAGGGCGCCGACCAGGATCAGGAAGAGCGAGGCCGCGAGCGGCTTCGGATTGATGTCGATCCGCGGCGGCGCGGACAAGGATGCTGAATTGGACATGTCGTGAAATAGCGTAATGACGTAACCCGCTATTTTCGCGCTTTTCGCCGGTTCTTGCTGGAGGCCTCCACGTTTTTTGCGGCGGCCTTGCCCTTGTCGCAAGCCGGTACGGGTAGGCTTAGTACCCTTTGGCCAGCTGCTCGGGCGTCAGCGCATTCATCACCGCGAACACGCCGCTGGCGCGCAGGATGCGTTTCGATCGTACCTGCAGGTAGCAGTTCGCAAACGCCACGCGGCCGCCCAGTTTCTGGATGTCGACGTGGGCCTCGACCCAGTCGCCCGGGCGGGCGGCGTCGACGAAGTCGGTGCTGAGATTCACCGTGACGAAGGACTGGCGCCCCTCGCAATGCATGGTCAGGCCCAAGCCAAGCGCCGAATCGGCGAGGCTGGCCAGCATGCCGCCGTGGGCGATGCCGCGCATGTTGGTGTGGTTCTCGGTGATGCGCATGCCGATGATGATGGCGCCGTTCTCGCGACTGCAATACAGGTCGCCGAGGTTGGCCATGTAAGGGCCGCCGCGTTTCAGGCGTTCGAAGCCTGCCGGCACGTCCGCGTGTTGCATATCCATTGATGTCATGTTTGAGCCTTGTGCGCCGTTCTATAGCCGGCATCTCGATTCTGCACAGTAAAACACGCGCGCCATGGTGTCAACCCTGCAATACGCTGTGCCGAAAATACTTTTTTTCTCTGCGGTTCGCGCATTGTCTTCCGAATTTCGCGCTGCTACACTCGGCCGTGCTCAATCCCGATTTCAAAACCGGGTTTTGCTCTGCGATACTATAAATAGAAACAGGAGACATATGGCTTTCCAGTTTTCCGAGCGCGCCCTCGAGCTGCAGGGGCGCGTGAAGCAGTTCATCGACACCGAGATCGTGCCCGCCCAGGCAAGCTACAAGAGCGAGGTCGATAGCGCACGCAAGGCAGGCAATGCCTTCATCGTCCCACCCACCATGGAACGCCTCAAGGCCAGGGCCAAGGAAGCCGGCCTGTGGAACCTGTTCCTGCCCGAGCCCGATCGCGGCGCCGGCTTGTCCAATCTCGATTACGCGCCGCTGTGCGAATTGATGGGCCGGGTGCCGATGGCGTCCGAAGTCTTCAACTGCTCGGCACCCGACACCGGCAACATGGAGACCCTGGTGCGCTATGCGTCCCCGAGTATCCAGAAAGCCTGGCTGGAACCGCTGCTGGCCGGCGAGATCCGTTCGGCCTTTGCCATGACCGAGCCGGAAGTGGCATCGTCGGATGCGACCAACATCACGGCCAGCATCGTGCGCGACGGCGACGAATACGTGATCAACGGCCGCAAGTGGTTTACCTCAGGCGCGGCCGATCCGCGCTGCAAGGTGATGATCTTCATGGGCAAGACCGACCCGGAGAATCCGGAGCGGCACCGCCAGCAATCGATGATCGTGGTCCCGGCCGACACGCCGGGCGTGACGATCGTGCGCGACATGTACGTGTTCGGCTACGACGATGCGCCGCACGGCCACGCCGAAGTCCTGTTCGAGAACGTGCGCGTACCGCTGGAGAACATCCTGCTCGG
>DAMABW010000669.1:0-2041 GCA_031999925.1 Massilia sp.
TGCCCCGGTCGACACCCGCCCACGCGAAGGACGCAGCCCGAACATGCCCCAGCAGGCGGCCGAGCTGCGGATCGAGCCGCCGCCATCGTTGCCGGCTGCCATCGGCACGATGCCGGCCGCCACGGCCGCCGCCGCGCCGCCGCTCGAGCCGCCCGGCGTGCGCGCCAGGTCCCAGGGATTGCTGCTGCGGCCGTACAGCTGCGAATCGGTGACGCCCTTCAGCGCGAACTCCGGCAGGTTGGTCTTGCCGAACACGACCAGGCCGGCATCGAGATAGCGCCGCACCACCGTCGCATGTTCGGTCGGCACGTAGTTGCGCATCGAGCGGCTGCCAAAGCTGGTCGGCACGCCGGCGTAGTCCTGTACGCCATCCTTGATCAGGAAGGGCACGCCGGCCAGCGCGCCGGCAAGGGGCCGCGCCAGCTGTGCCCGCGCCTGCGGTTCGAGCAGACGGCATACCGCGTTGATGTGGCCATGCACGGCGGCGTTGCGTTCCAGCGCCAGGCGCAGGAGTTCGGCGGGGGTGACGTCGCCACGGGTGACAAGCTGGGCCAGCGCGCTGGCATCGCACTGCAGATATTCGGCGAAATCCATGGACAGTTCCTCAAGGGTTCTGTCCATTATGCAATAAACTCATCAAATTCTTGCCACTTTGAGTATGGAAAGAAATTTCTTACTTGCGCTTCCTGGTATTCGATGTAAAGGTGCGGGTATAGAACTCAGGCGGCTTGCGCGCGACCCAGTCGATGAAGGCGCGGATCTCGTCATGGCCGCGCAAGGCATCCCAGGTATGGTAGCTGCGCAGCAGTTCGCGCTCGGTGAGGGCGGAGTGGATTTTACGATGGCAGATCTTGTGGATCGGGAACTGTTCCTTGCCCTTCAGGCTCTTGGGCACGAGGTGGTGGCGGTCGATGTTGACCGTGCCCAGTTCGCGGCCGCACAGCGGGCATACCGGCTCTGTCATACGCTCTCCGTCGAAGCAAAAAACATAGTCAATACAATGTGATGGCGAAATAGACGCACACAAGGGTGCGGCGCACAATTGTCGATTTTGATGAGCCAGCCTACGCCCCTTGGTGTAAAATTAACCCTTCCCAAATAGCAATAACAACACCGGGTCCCTGAAAGCAGACTAGGCCGCACGGATGATCGAAGACGAATCAAGCAATTGCTCCATCCTCCTGATCGACGACGAGCCCTTCGCTCAGCAGATCATCGAGCATGGGCTGCGCACGTGCGTCAAGCATGTGCTGCGCTACGAGTCCGACGCGCGCCGTGCCGTCAGCCTGGCGGCCGAGATCGCTTGCACCGTGGTGCTGGTCGACCTGCGCATGCCCGAGATCGACGGCTTCGAGTTCACGCGCCTGATGCGCGCCAATCCCGATACCGAACACGTTCCCATCATCCTGCTCTCGTCCGAGGACGACCCTGAAATCAAGGCGCGCGCCTTTGCCGCCGGCGCCAACGACTACATGGTCAAGTGGCCCGACCCGCGCGAGCTGGTGGCGCGCGTGCAGTACCACAGCGCCGCCTGCGTCGCCCGGCGCGAGCGCGACCAGGCCTTCGTGTCGCTGCGGCGCAGCCAGGAAGAACTGGCCGCCAGCCAGCTGGCCCTGAACCAGGCGCAAAAGATGGAAGCGATCGGCCAGCTCACCGGCGGCGTCGCCCACGACTTCAACAACGTCCTGCAGATCATCGGCGGCAATTTGCAGCTGCTGAAACTGGTGGGCGGCCTGAACGATGCCGGCCGCACCCGCGTGGAAATGGCGCTGTCCGGCGTCGAGCGCGGCGCCAAGCTGTCCTCGCACCTGCTGGCCTTTGCGCGGCGCCAGCCGCTGCAGGCCGTGGTGCTCAATCCCGGCCACCTGCTGCGCGAGATGGACGACATGATGCGCCGCGTGATCGGGCCCGGCGCGCGCATCGTCACCGACATCGACCCGTCGCTGGGCAGCACCCTGGCCGACCCGAACCAGCTGAACAACGTGCTGCTGAACCTGGCCATCAATGCGCGCGACGCGATGGACGGCAACGGCACGCTGAC
>DAMABW010000670.1:0-2023 GCA_031999925.1 Massilia sp.
AGGCTGGCGCGCACGCGCCGACACAGCGCGCGGATGCCGCCGAACAGGCGCAGGCTGGCGCCGATGTCGATCAGCAGCGTCGATTCCTCGGCAATCGTTACCAGCGGCGTGTACTGCAGCAGCGCCAGCGCCGCCGTGTTCAGGGCCTCGGCCTCGCGCTCGGGCGAACGCACGTGCAGGCGCGCGTCGGGCATCAGCATCAGGACCCCGCCGCGGCGCATGCCGGGTGCTACCCCGGCAGCGCGCGCTCCCGGAGAGGCTGCCAGCACGCGCTCCTGCTCGAGCACGACGCTGCCGGTGTCATTGCACCAGTTCGGGCTGAAAACCTCGAGCGGTAACTGGTGCAGGTGCAGGCCGATCCACAAACGCATGTCGTTGAAGCAGTGTTGGAGTGAGTGGCAGGAACAGCGGCGCTTCGCGCTGCGGCCCCCGGCGTTTGACGAAGCCGACATCCAGCCCGCCGGCGGCGGGCCGCAGCGACAGGCGCAGCGGCGCCGGCGAAGCATCCTGCGCGGCGGCGAGCGGACGCATCATGAAGAACAGGGTTTCGCCGCATTGCGCCGCGAGGTGCAGGCGGCGCAGGCTTTCGCCGCGCACGTGGTTTGCCCAGAACAGCAGCGCGCCGCAACTGCCGCTGCGCAGCACCTGCTCGGCGGCCCATAGCGCGTCGTTGGTACGCGTCGAGCGCAGCCAGATGAGCTGCGAAGGCGGCAGGCCGAGCGCGGCCAGTGCCAGCGCCTGCGGCGGATGCGGCGGCTGCAGCAGCACGATGCGGCGCGCGGCGGCGGCTACCAGGGCCGGGCGCAGCAGGCGCATTTCGCCGATGCCGGGCTGCTGCACCAGCAAGTCGACCAGGGTGCCGGTGGGCCAGCCGCCGCCGGGCAACTGCTTCGACAGCACCGGGTGGCCGGTGTCGACGCAGCGCGTATTTGCGCGCGCCAGCTGCGAGGCCAGCCACAGCGATGGATGCAGTTCTTCCGGTGAAGTATTGTTTTGTAAAGAAGACATGATTACGGGTAATGCAAAAGTACTGGATGGATATACAGTACTAGCTCGTTCAGCTTTTGGCAAGATGTGTATATTCTGTCCATGTAGGATTTCACCTTGTGTTTGTGTACGCGCAAGCGTTCCTACTCTGGACGGCTTGGCCAGGCCATCCATCCGATTCGCATCAAAAGGTGAAATAATGTCGGTTCACTTATTACGCTTCTGGCAATGACCGTTCATCTCTTTCATCCACAACACAAAGGCCAGCCATGACGACCATGCAACTGGTCGGCGCCATCCTGTTCGCCTGCGCCCTCATCCATACCTTCTCCGCCAAGGGGTTCGAGGTGCTGGCCCACCGCCACCCGCGCCATGCCGGCCTGTTCCACCTGCTGGGTGAAGTCGAGGTGGTGTTCGGTTTTTGGGCCATGGTCCTGATCGTGGCCATGGCCTTGATCGGCGGCCCCGGCGCGGCGGTCGACTATGCGGAATCGCGCCAGTTCACGGAACCGCTGTTCGTGTTCGTGGTGATGGTGATTGCCGCCTCGCGTCCCATCCTCGACGCCGTGCGCACGCTGCTGCGGGCACTGGCGCGCTTCGCCCCGCTGCGCACCGAGGTCGCATTGGCCTGGCTGGGCCTGGCCCTGGTGCCGCTGGCCGGCTCGCTGATCACCGAACCGGCGGCGATGACGCTGGCCGCGCTGATGCTTGCGCCCCAGGTATTCCGGCCCGGCATTCCGGAAGCATTGAAGTACGGCGCGCTGGGCGTACTGTTCGTGAACGTGTCGATCGGCGGCACCCTGACCGCCTACGCCGCACCGCCGGTATTGATGGTGGCATCCACCTGGGGCTGGGACAGCGCCTACATGTTCCTGCACTTCGGCTGGCGCGCGGCCGTGGCCGTGCTGGTCAACGCCACCGTCATCACCCTGCTCTTGCGCCGCTACCTGGCGCCGGTCACCACGACGGACGAGCAAAAAACGGTACCCCTCAAGGTATCGGCGATCCACCTGGCCTTCCTGGCGGCCGTGGTGCT
>DAMABW010000671.1:0-2019 GCA_031999925.1 Massilia sp.
CTCAAGACAAGGGTCAGCAGCGAAGCCGCCAGGGTGAGCAGGCGTTTCATGAACGTGCCTCCGGTTTGTTATTGGTTTCGAGGTTCTTGATCATGGCATCCATCAGGACCGCACTCTCCGGCCACAGTTCGCGCTCGCGACGGAAGTTGCCGAGCGCGCCATTCTTGTCACCGGCTTGCAGCAGCATGGTGCCGAGATCGGCGTGCAGACCGGGGGCGACGCGCTTGCCGCCCTTTTCCAGTGCCTCGATGTGCGCAGCCAGCGTCTGCATGTTCTTCTGGGCGCCCGCCGGCTCCTTGTATGACTGGTACAGCAGGGCGTCGTAGCCGCCCCATTCATACAGGCCGCTCTTGGTAGCGCAGCCGGTCAGGGCCAGCAGCGCCGCGAGGATCATGATGCGTTTCATTGTGCAGCTCCCGTCATGCTGAACGTGCGCGACACACCGTCGGCGACGTAGAATTTTTCAGATACGAAGACCTGCTGGCCCGCTTGCACGGTCAGCTGGTGGGTGCCGGGCAGGACGCGCAGCGCGGCCTTGCCTTCGGCGAAATCGCCGGCGCGGCCCATGTCGAGGCCGTCGACCAGCACGCGCGCACCGGCATTCGCCTCGCTCACGCGGAACGAGATCTGCGGACGTCCGTCGACGACGCTCTGCTTCTCGGTCGGGTAGGACACGCAGGCGGCCAGGGTGGCCAGTGCCAGCGCGGCAATCGCGCGGTTCAGAAAGGTATCGATACGCATCACAGGGCTCCTTTTTCGCGCACGGTCAGTTGATCGAGCGGGTAGCCTTGCAGCGAACCGCTGACGATGCTGGCGCTTGCGCCTTCGCTCACGTCGGTATCGCCGAACAGGCTGTCGACACGTATCTGCGCCACTTCCTTGCCAGGCAGGGTGATGTCGAAGCCGGTCTGCGGCGACTTCACTTTCTTGCCCAGGGTCTGCACCGAAAACACCATGCCCGGCGCCAGGCCTTGCGACTTGCCGCCGGCGATGAAGTAGCTGCCCTGCTCGGCGCCGATCAGCGAGGTTTGCCATGGCCGGCGCTGCAGTTCGGTGCTGAGGCGGTTAACGACTTCCGAAATCGCCTGGCGGATCGAGGAGTCGTTCAGCGTGCCATCGTAGGATGCTTGCGAGCCGAAGCCGAAGGTGGATGCCGATTCGGTCGAGGATTCGCCTGCGCCGGAGGCCGCGAAGAAGCTCTGGCCGGTGCCGACGTCGACCAGGCGCAGGTCGATCTTGGCGAACGCCACCTGTTTCTTGCTGTTCGAGACGAATCCGGACTGGCCTACGGTCTTGCGGCCGAATTCGCTCAGCGAACCCATGATCAGCGCATCGACGCCGACCAGGTCTTGCTTGGCGCCGGTCAGGTTCGCTTCCTGCTGCACCTTGCCGATGTCGGTGCGTTCCAGCACAACATAGGCGCCGGATTCGGTCAGGGCCTTTGCCAGCATGTCGGAGACCTGCTTGCCGACCGGGTCGCCGGCGTTATCGCGCAGCAGCGAACGCCCATAATTGGTTTCGTTCGACACGCGGCCGATGGCGATCTTGCGTTTCAGGACAGGACGCGCGGCAATCTGGGCAGCAGCTTGCTGTGCCTGTTTTTGCTGGGCGGTGGAGTGCGGGGCTTCGACAGAAGCGACCGGCGGCGCCTGGGTGGCGCAGCCTGCCAGTACCGCCAGTGCGGAAAAGGCTGCCGCAGCGTGCGCTGGGCAGCGGGAGAGACGTGCCATGAGTTTTCCTGGTTTTGGTCTGGGACCGTGTTGTTGTGTTGTTTTCTACAGCGCCGACACACTAACACCAGTTACCAATAGGAAATCTCTCGGATAGTCACGCCTTGGAAGATTTTTTCAGACCGCCGCCGGCAGCAGGCTGCGTATCGCGTCCGGCAGCGGCACCGATTTCTCGGCCGCGAAATCGACCCAGACGATCTTCGCCGCGCCCTCGGCATGCAGGGCCCCTGCCTCGCCGTTCGCATCGACCAGGCGGATCTCGTGCGCGACCTCGAAGCTCGAACGCCCC
>DAMABW010000672.1:0-1989 GCA_031999925.1 Massilia sp.
GTGCCGGGCGGGCCTTGCACGGCCACGCCGGAAGAACGCTCCAGTTGCTGGATGATCGTTTCCTGCTCGCGGTTGTAGGGCAGCGGGAAATACAGTTCGCGCGGCTCGCCCTTGACGGCCGGGCGTCCCGACAGGCCGCGGAAGGCGATCGGCGCGTGTTCGACGACGGTGTTGTCAGGCCGGGTGACGATGCTGGCTGCGCCTTCGGGCAGGTCGTCGCCGCCGTTCACGCGTTCCTTGAGGCGCGCGATGTCCTCGGTCAGGAAGTGGGTGGCGCGCGGGCGCGCGAAGATCACCCAGCCGCCGGTGACCACCAGGTCCGGGCCGGGCGCGGGCGCGCCTCTAGCCGCGCCATCGTAGCTTGCGCGGGCCGCGATATTCCCGGCCACGCCTTTCAAGATCGGCTCGAACGATGCCGGGTCGAAGGGCGACAGGCCGCCGCCGTCCGCGAGCAGGAGCGTGCGCGCGGCACGCTCGATGTCGCCGATACCGGCCACGTCGCAGGCGCCAAAGGCGTCGAGTTCGAGGCGCGCGGCAATCGGGCGCGGCCCAAGCGTGATCGCATGCGAGTCGCCGTCGATCTCGATGTCGAGCGCCTGGGTCAGCAGCGGATAGTGGAAGTCGACGGCGGCGCCGTCGGCGCGCGGGATCTGCCAGGACGACACGCCCACGCCCCAGACCAGTTCCAGCGGACGCACCGCTTCCTGCGCTTCCAGGCGCGTCTTCAGCGCAAACAAATCGGCATACAGCGCGATGACTTGCCGGCGCGGTTTTTCGCGCGCGGCCCAGTTGTGCCAGTGCGGCAGGTAAGCTTGCAGCAGGTGGCCGACGCGGGCGCGGCGTTCGAGGTCGCGCTGGTCGGCTTCATCGTCGGCCACGACCTGCGCGTCCTCGGCGCGCGCCTGCGCCAGCACGGTTTCCTTCAGGGCCGGGGCAGGGCCGGCCGGATCGTCGCCGATCGCGAGGAAGACGGCCAGGTCGGGTTCGGACAGGGCCGGCGCGCGCGTCGCTTCCAGGCGGTGCACGCGCAGCCACGCATTGTCGTCGATGCTGTCGTCGCTGCCGTCGCCGTGACTGGCGACGTTCAGGTCGACCCAGGGCAGGGTGGCCAGGTCGTCCCAGGTTTTCTTGAATTCGGTGACCCGGGATAGCGTGAAGGCGGCGGGGTCGATGTCTTTGGCTTGCTCGACCAGGTAGTCGAGCAGCCCGCTCATGAGCTGGGCAGGGGTGTGCATGTGGTGTTGCGGCTGGGCGATAGGGGAGCGCGGGCGACGCGGCATGCCGCATTCGGCCGCCGCTGAGTTAGCGCCATTCTACCCTGCCGCGTTGCGAATCCAGCGTTCGCATCGCGGCGTATCGTCCAGCCGGTGAAGCGGCAACCGCCGACGCAGCGCCGGCAGCGCGGGCTGCGGCCGGAGCGTCCGGCCGGCGCATGCTTACTGCTTCAGCGCTTCGACCTGGATCGCCAGCTTGACGGTCGGGTTGAAGCCCATCTGTACCGCGTAGTCGATGCCGAAGTCGGCGCGGTTGAAGGTGGCCGAGGCGTCGGCGCCGCAGGCTTCGCGCTTGAACATCGGGTGCTGGATGCACTTGAACTGGTTGATGGTCAGCTTCACCGGCTTGGTCACGCCGTGCAGGGTCAGTTCGCCGTTCACTTCGGCCGGCACGTCGCCCTTGAAGGTGATCGACTTCGATTTATAGGTCGCGGTCGGGAATTTGGCGACGTCGAACATGTCCGGGCCCTTGGCGTGCTCGTTCATCTTTTCGTGGCCGAAGTCCAGGGTGCTGGCATCGATGACGATGTCGACGCTGCCGGTCTTGGCGGCGCGGTCGAGCGTGATGCTGCCGCTCGTCTTGGTGAACTTGCCGCGCCAGACCGACAGGCCGCCCATGTGGTCGGCTTCGAAGCTCGGGAAGGTGTGGTTCGGTTCGATCGTGTAGGTGTCGGCGGCAAAGGCGGCGCCGGTGGCGGCAAGGGCGGCGAAGGCG
>DAMABW010000673.1:0-1988 GCA_031999925.1 Massilia sp.
CGCGTGGTCCGCTGCAGCAGGCGCACGCCGAAGTCTTCTTCGAGCTCGCGCACGTTGGCGGAGACGGTGGTGTT
The DNA here is from genome assembly GCA_031999925.1 of Massilia sp. Classification (GTDB taxonomy): domain Bacteria; phylum Pseudomonadota; class Gammaproteobacteria; order Burkholderiales; family Burkholderiaceae_D; genus Telluria. The sequence continues at coordinate 75 of DAMABW010000673.1, forward strand.
CGGCAAACCGAGCTGCTGGGCTGCGCCGCTGAAGCTTTCCAGCTCGGCGACCTTCAGGAAGATGCGGATGGGGTCGAGTTTGTTCATCTGGCGATTATGCGGATATTTTGCAGAATGCATGCGTGTTTCGCCAGTTTATCCATCTGGGGTGCAAAAATATACTGGTAGCTCTTTAACGAAGGAGCACAGCATGACCCAACGCATCGCACTCATCACCGGCGGCAGCCGTGGCCTCGGACGCAGCATGGCGCTGCACCTGGCGCAATCCGGCGTCGATATCCTCTTCACCTACCAGAACAACGAAAGCGCGGCACAGGAAGTCGTCGGCCGGATCGAAGCGCTCGGCCGCCGCGCCGTCGCGCTCCAGCTCGACACGGGCAACAGCGCCAGCTTTGCCGGCTTTGCCGATCGGGTGCGTTCCACCCTGGCCGACTGGGGCTGCGCACGTTTCGACATCCTGGTCAACAACGCCGGCGCCGGCCTGCACGTGCCGCTGCTGGACGTGACCGAAGCACAGTTCGACAGCATCGTCGGCATGCACTTCAAGGCGCTCGTGTTCCTGACGCCGGCGCTGCTTCCGTTGATGAACGACGGCGGGCGCATCCTGAACGTGTCGAGCGGCCTCACGCGCTTCAGCTTGCCGGGCTATGGCGTGTATGCCGCGGCCAAGGGCGCGGTCGAGGTGCTGACGCACTACCAGGCGCGTGAATTCGCCGGGCGCGGGATCACGGTGAACACGCTGGCGCCGGGCGCCATCGAAACCGACTTTGGCGGCGGCGCGGTACGCGACAACCTGGAATTGAACCGCATGGTGGCGGGCATGACGGCGCTGGGCCGGGCCGGCCAGCCGGACGACATCGGCGGCGCGGTGGCGGCGATACTGGCTGAAGGGAATGGCTGGATGACCGGACAACGCGTCGAGGTGTCCGGCGGGATGCTGCTGTAACGCGAGCTAGAGCAGAGCTCGTGTCCGAATGTCAGACTTGACCCCGGCTGTTCAGGCGTCGGCCCAGAGGCGTTCGCCGGTGTGTTCCATATGCGTCAGGTAGAGGCGCAGGTCGAGCTCGAACTGGTGGTAGTGCGGCTCCATCCAGCAGCACAGCTTGTAGAAGGCCTTGTCGTGCTGCTTTTCCTTCAGGTGGGCCAACTCGTGCACGGCGATCATGCGCAGGAATTCGAGCGGGGCGTCGCGGAAGACGCTGGCGATGCGGATCTCGTGCTTGGCCTTCAGCTTGCTGCCCTGGACGCGCGAGATCTGCGTGTGCAGGCCGAGGGCGTGCTGGACCACGTGGATCTTGCTGTCGTAGGCGACCTTCGATACCGGCTCGGCGTTGCGCAGGTACTCAATCTTCAGATCCTGCACGTACTCGTAGAGCGCGCGGTCTGTGCGCAGGCCGTGGGCACGCGGGTAGCGCGAGCGGAGCAGGGCGCCGAGACGGTTGGCGTCGAGCAGGCTCGATGCCTGCTGGCGCAGCTGCTCGGGATAGGCGGTGAGGTACTTGAGTTCTGGCATAGGGGCGAAAATGTAGCACAGCTGCGGCCCGTCCGCTGGGCCGGGCGCCGCTTCCTGCCAGGGCGTGGCTGCACGCGTGCGCCGCCGCGCGCGGCCAGGTTCTATCCTGTTTGTCTACTTATCAGCATTCGGGAGAACAGGATGGACGCCATGGATTTTCAAAGCTGTATCGACGCCTGCAATGCCTGTGCGCTGGCCTGCGACCATTGCGCGGCGAGCTGTTTGCAGGAAGAGGATGTGAAGATGATGGCGCGCTGCATTGCGCTGGATATGGATTGCAGCCAGATGTGCCGGTTTGCGGCAGGGGTGATGGCGCGCGGGAGCGAACATGCCGCCGAGGTGTGCCGGCTGTGCGCGCTGATCTGCCGGGCCTGCGCCGACGAGTGCGGGAAGCACGACAT
>DAMABW010000674.1:0-1981 GCA_031999925.1 Massilia sp.
CACCTGGTAGTACAGGATGCCGTCCACCTGCAGCTGGGTGTTGTCGCGCGTGATGCAAACCTGCGGCGGCACGTCGAGCGGGATCTCCTTCAGCACGTGCTTGTAGGCGATGCGGTCGACGAAAGGCACCACGATGTTCAGGCCCGGCGCGAGCGTCGCGTGGTATTTGCCGAGGCGCTCGACCACCCAGGCGTGCTGCTGCGGCACCACGTTGATGGTCTTGATGACGAAGACCATGGCGATGATGAAGATCACCAGCGCCACCGTGCCGAATGACAGTCCGAATTCCATGAGCATCCCTTCTAGATGAGTTCTAATTATTCGTTTTAGTTATGAATTCGCCACGATCAGGCGATTGCCCTGCACCTCGACGATGCGGAAGTCGCCCGCCTCAGCCATCGCGCCGCCGCCCAGCTCCACGTCCCAGAGCGCGCCGCGGTACATCACGCGCGCACGGCCGTTTGTCCAGGCGTCGACGGTGACGCGCGCGCCGATGTCGAGGTTCACGTTCTGGTCGCGCGTGGCACTGGCCTTGGCCGGGCGGCCGAAGCGGCTACGATGCAGGATGCTGGTGGCAACCAGGCCAGTGGCCGCCGCGATCAGGGTCTGCACCGGGCCGCTCAGGCCCAGCATCGCCGCGATGCCGCCGCAGGCCAGGCCAATGGCGATCATCAAGAGGTAAAACGTTCCCGTGAACAGCTCCGCCACCACCAGGATACCGGCGCCGATCATCCAGTTCACCCAGTCGTCCATTTGTCTCCTCCTCGTTATCGCGGCCGCGCTACGTGATCGCTGCGCGGCTGGTTACTCCTCAGCCGGTGCTGCCGTGTTTGCGTACCGGGAAGGCGCCGTCGCCGCCAGGGGCTGCGCAGGTGCGCGTGCAGCGCTGGTATTTATCGTTGCAGATGCCGATTTGCTGGGCGCGGCGGTTCTGCTGGCCGTTGCGCTCCAGGGCCTTGGTGCCGGCGCCGGCCACCGGGTCCTGGGCGGTGCGCGCAAAGGCGTTCGTTTCCTGGCTGCTGAGCAGCTTCACGGCATCGTCGCCCGAGGCCTTGCTCGTGTTCGCCATGCACTGCGAGCGCGCAGTGTCGCACTCGGACTTGCAGAAGGCGGTTTCGTCGGCAAAAGCGGCGCCGGACAGCATGAGTCCCAGCAAACCCAGGACAATCGACAAGCGTTTCATTTCCAATCTCCTTTGATTCCGAAAAAACCCTCGCCGCCGCAAAGGCTGACGAGGGTTTCTAAAAGTCTAACGGGTTCTGGAACAGAGTCAACTAGTTTGTTGCCTCAAAGCCATGCATACAAAAAGCCCCGCTGCCTGAACGGCAAGCGGGGCTGTCGAAAGGCGGCGGTGTGCCAGGATTACATCGACGCCAGCTTCTGCCAGGTCTCGACCACCGAATCAGGATTCAGCGACATCGACTCGATGCCCTGCTCCATCAGCCAGACCGCGAAGTCCGGGTTGTCCGACGGACCCTGGCCGCAGATACCGATGTACTTGCCCTGCGCGCGGCAGGCCTTGATCGCCAGCGACAGCATGGCTTTCACGGCCGGGTCGCGCTCGTCGAAGTCCTTGGCCAGCAGCTCCATGCCGGAGTCGCGGTCCAGCCCCAGGGTCAGCTGGGTCAGGTCGTTCGAGCCGATCGAGAAGCCGTCGAAGTGCTCCAGGAACTGCTCGGCCAGGATGGCATTCGACGGCACTTCGCACATCATGATGACGCGCAGTCCGTTCTCGCCGCGCTTCAGGCCGTACTTGGCCAGCAGCCCAATGACCTTCTCAGCCTGGCCCAGGGTGCGCACGAACGGGATCATCAGCTCGACGTTGGTCAGGCCCATCTCTTCGCGCACGCGCTTCATGGCGAGGCATTCCATCTCGAAGGACTCGGCGAAGTCCTCGGCCAGGTAACGCGCCGCGCCACGGAAGCCCAGCATCGGGTTTTCTTCGTCCGGCTCGTAGCGCGAACCGCCGATCAGCTTCTTG
>DAMABW010000675.1:0-1977 GCA_031999925.1 Massilia sp.
TCGAGATCATGAAGGGCATCGACAACCCGCAGCTGTCCGAGATGTTCCCGCTCGAGATCGAACAACTGAAGATGGAAGTCGAGCTGGTGCACGGCGCCTCGCATCCCTTCGACCTGGAGCGCTTCCTGGCCGGCGTGCAGACCCCGGTGTTCTTCGGTTCGGCGATCAACAACTTCGGCGTGCGCGAAATCCTGTCGGCCCTGGTCGACTGGGCGCCGGGCCCGCGCGAACGCGACGCCACCGTGCGCGCCGTGAATCCCGAGGAAGCGAAGTTCTCGGGCTTCGTGTTCAAGATCCAGGCCAACATGGACCCGGCCCACCGCGACCGCATCGCCTTCCTGCGCGTGTGCTCGGGACGCTTCGAGAAGGGCATGAAGGTCAAGCACCTGCGGCTGGGCCGCGAGGTCAAACTGTCGTCGGTGGTGACCTTCATGGCCTCCTCGCGCGAACAGGTCGAGGAAGCCTACGCCGGCGACATCATCGGCTTGCCGAACCACGGCAACATGCAGATCGGCGACAGCTTCTCGGAAGGCGAGCTGCTGACGTTCACCGGCATCCCGTATTTCGCACCGGACCTGTTCCGCACCGTGCGCATCCGTAATCCGCTGAAAGTGAAGCAGCTGCACAAGGGCTTGCAGCAGCTGGGCGAAGAGGGCGCGGTGCAGGTCTTCAAGCCGGTGCTGGGTTCGGACCTGATCCTGGGCGCGGTCGGCGTGCTGCAGTTCGAGGTGGTGGCAAGCCGCCTGCTGAACGAGTACGGCGTGGATGCGGTATTCGAATCGTCGAGCATCAGCAGCGCGCGCTGGGTCTCGTCCGACGACAAGAAGGCGCTGGCCGACTTCGAGAACCAGCTTGGCCACCAGGTCGCGTACGACGCGGCCGGCAACCTGGCCTTCCTGGCCACCTCGGGCGTCAACCTGCGCCTGACCCAGGAACGCTGGCCGAAGCTGACTTTCCACGCTACGCGCGAGCACGCGGCCAAGCTGGCATAAGGCCCATCCCGCTCTGCGGGAGACAGAAAGCGGATGCACGTTCGATCGTGCATCCGCTTTTTTCGTTAACGCTTTTGCCATATACATGCACACCCCATTGCTAGGTACTAGCAAACAATTATTCCATCAGTAGTTTACATGTTGCTATTTTCTGGCATATAGTTATTCCGACAAGACGAATAACGACCGGAGAATCGCGCATGCGCCTGCCGCACCCCCGTTACCTGCTGATCGCTGCCGCCGGCCTGTCCGGCCCTGCACTGGCCCAGCAATCCGCCCCCGATGTGCCGGTATCCACCGTGGAGGTGAAGGGCACGGCCGCCAGCTACGATCCGCGCCGCGACGACACGGCCAGCCGCATCGTGGTACGGCGCGAGGAGATCGAACGCTACGGCGACACCAGCGTGCACGATGTGCTCAGGCGCATACCCGGCGTGACGGTGACGGTCGGCGCCAACGGCAACCAGGAAGTGCGAATGCGCGGCCTGGCCGGCGGCTATACCCAGGTCCTGCTCGACGGCGAGCGCGCACCTGCAGGCTTCAGCCTCTCCAGCCTGTCCCCCGAGACGGTCGAGCGCATCGAGGTACTGCGCGCGGCCAGCGCCGAATTCTCGACCGAGTCGGTGGCCGGCACCATCAACATCGTGACGCGCAAGAAGGTGCGCCGCGCCGAGCGCGAGGCCAAGCTGGGTTACATGCATTCGAACGAGTTCCGCGGACCGACCTTCAGCGCCGACCTGGCCGAGCGCGGCGAGCGCTCGTCGTGGTCGCTCTCGGCGAGCGGCAACCACGATGCCCTCGCGCGCGAATCGCGCAGCTACCAGACCAATACCCGGCCGGATGGCGTGGTCGACATGCGCCGCACGACCGTGATCGCCGAGCGTGGCCGCATGAACCGCCTGAACCTGGGCCCACGCCTCAGTTGGACGCTGGACGACGGCGCCACGATCGAATGGGACACCCTGGACAACGGCAGCAGATTCCG
>DAMABW010000676.1:0-1973 GCA_031999925.1 Massilia sp.
GCTGGCGATGAATTCGGCGATGCGCGAGATCGGCAACGAGACGTCGTGCTTGATGTTCTTGCCGGCCGCGGCCTGGGCCAGCGGGATGTGTTCGCGCAGCTGCCACAAGCCGCCCGACTGGGCGCCGGAGGTGGCCACCACCGCATCGTCGGCCAGCCCCTGCTCGAGCGCGGTCTCGATGGCGGACTCCAGCAGCCCCACCGCATGCGCCTCGGACTCGCTGCTCGACACTTCCAGCAGCGCGTACTGCGCATGCGTGCCGGCAAAGGGCCGCGGCAGGTGCGGGAAATGGGCGCCGACCAGGCGCAGGCAGAAGTCCGACATCAGTTCGTAGGCGGTGAGGCTGGAGCCGCAGACGTCCTGCATCAGCGACAGCAGGCCGAGCGCGCGTTCCGGCGAAGACATCGCAACCAAAGCCGTGGTCGCGGCCTTCGGTTGCGGATAGAGCTTGAGCACGGCGGCGGTGACGATGCCGAGCGTGCCTTCGGCGCCGACGAACAAGTCGCGCAGGGCGTAGCCGGTATTGTCCTTGCGCAGGCCGCGCAAGCCATCCCAAATACGCCCCTGGGGCGTGACTACTTCCAGGCCCAGGCAGAGGTCGCGGGTATTGCCGTAGCGCAGCACCGCGGTGCCGCCGGCGTTCGTCGACAGGTTGCCGCCGATGGTGCAGCTGCCTTCGGCCGCCAGCGAGAGCGGAAACAGCAGGCCGGCCTCGCTTGCCGCGTCCTGGATCTGCTGCAGGATGCAGCCGGCCTGCACGGTGATGGTGCGGTTGACGGTGTCGACGGCGAGGATGCGGTTCAGGCGCCGCAGCGACAGCACCACGGCCGCGCCGCTGGCGTCGGGCACGCTGCCCAGCACCAGGCCGGTGCGTCCGCCCTGGGGCACGATCGGCACCCGGTGCTCGGCGCAGGCTTGTACCAGCTGCGCCACCTCGTCGCGGTCGCCGGGCAGCAGCACGGCGCGGGCGCGACCGGTGAAGCGGCCGCGCCAGTCGGTGAGGTAGGGCGCGGTATCGTGCGCTTCGGTCAGTACCCGCGACGCGCCGCTGATTGCGCGGCAGCGCGCGAGGAAATCCTCAGTCATGCGGTACTTTCACCTTGTCGAGCAGTTCCTTGGCCATGCGCTGCGCCGCCTTTTTATACGGACGCAGGTAGAGCAGGGCGCAGGCGAAATACACGCAGACCAGCACGATCTCGCCGATGGCCATGATGCGCGAGGCTTCGAGTTCGTCGCTCCAGGCCCGCACCGCGCCTTCGGCGAAGTAGACCAGGATGACCATCGACGACCATTGCAGCGTGTACAGGTCGCGCTTGATGACGCCGCGCAGCGGCACCAGCAAAGGCAGCGCCTTCAGCGCCAGCAGCGAGCCGCCCGGGTGCAGCGGGGCGACCCAGATTTCCCAGGCTACCAGCCAGCCGATCAGCCAGATCAGGCTTGCGATGGCGCCGATATGAAAGATCTTTGGGGTTTGCATCAGCGTGGTCCGTGCAGTGGTGGTTGCGAGGCTGCTTGCAGTCTGGCGGCGGCTTCGGCCAGGCGCCGGCCCTGGGCGATCGCCAGGCGCTTTTCGTCCTCGGTGATGGCCTTGTTGCCGTCGATACCGGCCCAGTGGGTGGCGCCGTAGGGACTGCCGCCGCTGGCCGTGTTCATCAGTTCCGGATGCGCGTAGGGCAGGCCCATGATCAGCATGCCGTGGTGCAGCAGCGGGATCATCATCGACAGCAGGGTCGCTTCCTGGCCGCCGTGCAGGCTGCCGGTGGAGGTGAACACGGCGGCCGGCTTGCCGGAGAGCGTGCCGGCCAGCCATTCGGCCGCGGTACCGTCGAGGAAGTATTTCATGGCTGCCGCCATGTTCCCGAAGCGGGTCGGCGAACCCAGGGCCAGGCCGGCGCACTCGTGCAGGTCCTGCAGCTCGACGTAGGGCGCGCCGCCGGCCGGGATATCGGGTTCGGTTGCCTCGGACACCGTCG
>DAMABW010000677.1:0-1945 GCA_031999925.1 Massilia sp.
GGTCCACATCGGCGCGGCCGACCAGGCGCAGGACAGGATCACCGGCGCCTCGCGCCAGGCTTGCGCCAGCACGTCGGCATCGGTTCCCGAGAAGCCCAGGCTGCGCAGCAGGCGGAAGTTCGGACGCGCCTGCGGCGGCATCACGGCCTGGCCGAAGCCGCGCGCAGCCAGGGCACGCATCTTGGCCAGGCCCTGCAGCGCGGCCTGGCGCGGGTTCGAGGCGCTCTTCACGTTGCTGAACGAAGCGACGTTGCCGAACGAGAGGCCGGCATAGTTGTGCGACGGGCCAACCAGGCCGTCGAAGTTGTATTCGCGCGCGTTAAACATATCAGAAGCTCAATTAAAAGCTCAGACCAGGCGACAGCTTGGCCGGCATTTCCAGTTCGGAGGTTTCGATCGAGGCGACCGGGTAGGCGCAGTAATCCGCCGCATAGTAGGCGCTCGGGCGGTGGTTGCCCGATTTACCCACGCCGCCGAACGGCGCCGAACTGGCCGCGCCCGTGGTCGGACGGTTCCAGTTGACGATGCCGGCGCGGGCGCGCACCGCGAAGCGCTTCCACAGCTCTTCCGACGGCGACAGCAGGGCCGCGGCCAGGCCGAATTCGGTGGCATTCGCCACTTTCAGCGCGCTGTCGAAATCCTTCACGCGCACGATCTGCAGCAGCGGGCCGAACCACTCCTCATCCGGAATGCCTTGCGCATCGGTGACGTCGACGATACCGGCGGTGACAAAGCCGGCGTTCGGATCGAGCTGGCGCATCTGCAGCAGCACCTTGCCGCCCTTCTGCACCATCTCGGCCTGGGCCTGCACCAGGCGCGCGGCAACCGCTGCCGATACCACAGGCCCCATGAATGGCTGCGGCTCGGCATTCGACGGGCCGACTTGCAGCTTGCTCGCCACGTCGACCAGGCGGTCGATGAAGGCCTGGCCTTCGGGCGTGTCCTGCACCACCAGGCGGCGCGCGCAGGTGCAGCGCTGGCCGGCCGAGATAAAGGCCGACATCACGGCGTGGTGCACGGCCGGATCGATCTCCTTCACGTCCCAGACCACCAGCGGGTTATTGCCGCCCATTTCCAGCGCCAGCATCTTGCCCGGCTGGCCGCCGAACTGTTTATGCAGGGCGGCGCCGGTCTGGCTGCTGCCGGTGAACAGCACGCCGTCGATCTGCGCCTGCGCGCCGAGCGCGATGCCGGTGTTGCGGCCGCCGTTCACCAGGTTCAGCACGCCCTTCGGCAAGCCGGCCTGTTCCCATAGCTGCACGGTCTTCACGGCGGTGCGCGGCGCGTATTCGCTCGGCTTGAACACGACCGTGTTCCCGGCGATCAGGGCCGGCACGATGTGGCCGTTCGGCAGGTGGCCGGGGAAGTTGTACGGGCCGTACACGGCAAACACGCCGTGCGGACGGTGGCGCAGCACGGCATTGCCGTCGGCGACCTTGGCATTCGTTTCGCCGGTGCGTGCGCTGTAGGACTGGACCGAGATGTCGATCTTGTTGGCCATGGTCGCCACTTCGGTGCGCGCTTCCCACAGCGGCTTGCCGACTTCCTCGGCGCTGGCCGCCGCCAGTTCCTCGGCGTTTTCCTTCAGCAGGTCGCGAACACGGGTGGCGATGGCGATGCGTTCTTCCAGCGGCGTCAAGGCCCAGTCTTCGAAGGCGTCGCGGGCGGCCTGCGCGGCGCGGGCGACGTCGTCTTCGTTCGACTCGTTGCTGGTCCAGGTCTGGCGGCCGGTGGACGGATCGATCGTGACCAGTTCCGCGCCGCTGCCGGCGAGCCATTCTCCGTTGATGTAGTTCGACAGGTTAGCCATTGTTCTTCCTAACGTTGAGTGACAGCGTGCGCACCGGGTCGCCCGCCTCGCAATGCAGCAGCGCCAGTTCGTCGGCCGAGAGCACCGCTTCCGTGCCGTCGATCGTGGTCTGCGCCAGCACCATGCGGAAATCGT
>DAMABW010000678.1:0-1939 GCA_031999925.1 Massilia sp.
CCAGCAGAATGCCCAGGTTGCCTCCGGCACCATCGGCGACCTGCCGCTGGCGCAAGGCCAGCAGATCACCGCCACCGTTGTCGTGGCCGGCCAGCTGGCCACCGTCGAGCAGTTCGGCAACATCGTGCTGCGCGCCAATCCGGACGGCTCCACCGTGCGCCTGAAGGACGTCGCCCGCATCGAGATCGGCGGCCAGGCTTATGCTACCTCGGCGCGCCTGAACGGCAAGCCGTCGGCCGGTATCGGCGTCCAGCTGTCGCCATCGGGTAACGCCCTCGAAACCGGCGACCTGATCAAGGCCCGCATGCAGGAACTCTCGAAGTTCTTCCCGCATGGCATGAAGTACACGATTCCTTACGACTCGACCACCTTCATCAACATCTCGATCGAACAAGTGGTGCACACCCTGCTCGAAGCGATCGCGCTGGTGTTCGTCGTGATGTTCATCTTCCTGCAGAACTTCCGCTACACCCTGATCCCGACCATCGTCGTTCCGGTCGCGCTGCTGGGTTCCTTCGCCTGCCTGCTGGCGCTGGGCTTCTCGATCAACGTGCTGACCATGTTCGGCATGGTGCTGGTGATCGGTATCGTGGTCGACGATGCGATCGTGGTCGTCGAGAACGTCGAGCGCATCATGTCCGAGGAAGGCTTGCCGCCGCTGCAGGCAACCCGCAAGGCCATGGGCCAGATCTCGGGCGCGATTATCGGCGTGACCGTGGTCCTGATGTCGGTGTTCGTGCCGCTCGCGTTCTTCGCCGGCGCCGTCGGCAACATCTACCGCCAGTTCTCGGCGGTGATGGTGACCTCGATCGCCTTCTCGGCCTTCCTGGCGCTGTCGCTGACCCCGGCACTGTGCGCGCACTTGCTGAAACCGGTCGAAGCGGGCCACCACCACGAGAAGAAGGGTTTCTTCGGCTGGTTCAACCGCAACTTCACCGCCGGCGCCAAGCGCTACGAGGGCTTCGTCGGCTCGATCCTGCAACGCGCCGGCCGCTGGATGGTCGTGTTCGTGGTGCTGGTCGGCGTGGTCGGCCTGCTGTTCACGCGCCTGCCGAACTCCTTCCTGCCGAACGAAGACCAGGGCTACGTGATCGCCAACATCCAGTTGCCGCCGGGCGCCACCGCCGAGCGTACCAACGTCGTGCTGCACGCGCTCGAAGACTACGTCATGAAGCAGCCGGAATACGCGAACATCGTGGCCGTCACCGGCTTCTCGTTCTCGGGCCAGGGCCAGAACATGGGTCTTGCCTTCATTCCGCTGAAAGCCTGGAGCGACCGTAAAGGCGATGGCCAGGATGCGCAGTCCTTCGCGAACCGCATCACGATGCACATGGGCGCCCTGCGCGACTCGTTCATCTTCGTGGTGAGCCCGCCGCCGATCCCCGAACTGGGTACCGGCACCGGCTTCTCGTTCCGCCTGCAGGACCGCGGCGGCAACGGCCACGAAGCGCTGGTGAAGGCACGTAACCAGATGCTGGGCATGGCGATGCAGAGCAAGGTCCTGACCGGCCTGCGTCCTGAAGGACTGGAAGACGCGCCGCAGCTGAAACTCAACATCGACCGCGACAAGGCGCAGGCCCTGGGCGTGACCTTCGGCGCGATCAACAATGCGCTGTCGACCTCGCTGGGTTCGAGCTACGTGAACGACTTCCCGAACGCCGGCCGCCTGCAGCGCGTGATCGTGCAGGCCGACGCACCGAACCGCATGCAGCCGGACGACCTGCTGCGCATCAACGCCCTGAACACCCAGGGCCGTCCGGTGCCGCTGTCCTCGTTCGCGTCGACCGAATGGGTCACGGGTCCGATGCAGACCATCCGCTACAACGGCTATCCGTCGATGAAGATCACCGGCGAACCGGCCGCAGGCTACTCGAGCGGCCAGGCACTGGAAGAAATGCAGCGCCTGGCGGGCCAGCTGCCGGCCGGCTTCGCCTTCGAA
>DAMABW010000679.1:0-1939 GCA_031999925.1 Massilia sp.
CACACGACCCCGGCTTCGCCACGTACTGCTCCACCATATCCTCGATCTCGCCCGCCGTCACCGGCTTGCTGAACAAATAGCCCTGCATCTCGTCGCATTCGTTCGCACGCAGGAAGGCGCACTGCTGCTCGGTCTCCACGCCCTCGGCGATCACCTTCAGGTTCAGCTTATGCCCCAGCGAGATCACCGCCATCGCGATCGCCTGGTCGTCCGGGTTGTCGGCCAGCTCGCTCACAAAGCTCTTGTCGATCTTCAGCCGGCTGATCGGGAAGCTCTTCAGCGCCGACAAGCTCGAATACCCGGTGCCGAAATCGTCCACCGACAGCGACACGCCCATGGCCTTCAGCTCGCGCATCTTGTCGACCGCCTTCTGCAAGTCGCGCATGATCAGGCTTTCGGTCACCTCGAGTTCCAGCAGCTCCGCCGGCAGGCCGGAATCCTGCAGCGCCGCCGCCACCCGCTCGACCAGGCGCGACTCCTCGAACTGGCGCGCCGACACGTTCACCGACACGGTGATCGGCGGCAGGCCGCAGGCGAGCCAGGTCTTGGCTTGCTGGCAGGCGGTGCGCACCACCCACTCGCCGATCTGCACGATCAGGCCGCTTTCCTCGGCCAGGCCGATGAAGCGCTGCGGCGAGACCACGCCATGTTCCGGATGGTGCCAGCGGATCAGCGCCTCGACGCCGAAGATGCGCCCGGTCTTCAGGTCGACCTTCGGCTGGTACAGCAGATGGAAGCGATTGCCACTGTCGCCATGGCCCTCGACCGTTTCCTGCACCGCGTGGCGCAGGCCGTCGAGCAGCATCAGCTTTTCCTCGACGCTGGCATTCATCTCGCGCGCGTAGAACTGGAAGTTGTTCGAGCCCAGGTCCTTGGCGCGGTACATCGCGGCGTCGGCGTTCATCAGGAGGGCGCTGGCGTCGGCGCCGTCGCGCGGGTACATCACGACGCCCATGCTGCAGCTGACCTGCACCGCCTGGCCCGCCACCTGCACGGGTTCGGTCACGGCGACGCGGATCTTTTCCAGCAGCGGGCTCAGGGCGAGCGGGTCGTGCGTCTGGTCGGGCAGCAGGATCACGAATTCGTCGCCGCCGAAGCGCGCCAGCGTGTCGTTGCGGCGCAGGCAGGCGCCCATGCGCCGGCTGACCACCTTCAGCAGTTCGTCGCCGGCCTTGTGGCCGAGGCCATCGTTGACCAGCTTGAAGCCGTCGAGGTCGACAAAGGCGAGGGCCACGCCGGTGCCGGCGCGGGCGGCGTTGCGGATCGCCTGGTCGATGCGGTCGTGCATCAGGTTGCGGTTCGGCAGGCCGGTGAGTTCGTCGTGGTGGGCCATGTGGAAGATGCGCTCCTCGGCCAGCTTGCGCTCGGTGATGTCGCGCACGATGACGACGATGCCGTCTTCCACCGGCACCACCTGGCGGTGCAGCCAGCGTCCGACCGCGGCCACGGCCGAGGCCTGCCACTCGCCTTCGCGCGCCTGGCCGGTGTGCACCACCTCGGCCATGTCGTCGAAGATGCCGTTCGCGCGGTAATGCGGCAGCAGCGTGCACAGGCGCTTGCCGTGCAGTTCTTCGCTGGTCATGCCGAAGATGTCCTCGGCCTTGGAATTGGTGGCTTCGATCTCGAAGTCGTCCACCCGGCCGCGCGCATCGCGCACCGTGCGGAACACGCAAAAGGCGTCGAGACTGCCTTCGGAGGCGGCGGCGTAGGTCTCCTGGGCGCGGTGCGCGCGGCGCCGCGCCTTGGCCAGTTGCCAGGACCAGAGCGAGATCACAGCCACCACCACCAGCAGCAGGGCGCTGGCGCCGGCGGCCACCAGCAGCCAGGTGCGGCGCGCCGCTTCGTATGGCGCGAACTGCTCGTCCTGGGCCAGGCCGACCACGATCGCCAGCGGGAAGCCGTGCAGGCGCTGGATGGCGGTGTAGCGCGCCACGCCGTC
>DAMABW010000680.1:0-1935 GCA_031999925.1 Massilia sp.
CGATGGCGACGTGGTAAGGCAGGATGACCGGGCAGGCTTCCGAGATTTTCAGGCGCGAGGCGACTTCGAGGCCGGCAGCTTCCAGCTTGTCGATTTCGCGCATCACGTCCGGCACCGACACGACGACGCCGTTGCCGATGTAGCAGGCCACGCCTTCGCGCATGATGCCCGACGGGATCAGCTGCAGTGCGGTTTTCTGGCCCTTGATGACCAGGGTATGGCCGGCGTTATGGCCGCCCTGGAAACGAACGACGCCGGCCGCATGGTCGGTCAGCCAGTCGACGATTTTGCCCTTGCCTTCATCGCCCCACTGGGTGCCGATGACGACGACGTTCTTTGCCACGGTAGTATTTGACATCACTTAACCTAAGTTTTTGAGAATCCAATTTCCATCTTCGAGGACGAGCACGCGGTCGCACTCGAACTCGTCCTGAACATTATCGTGACCCGGCATGGACTGGATCACGACTTCGCCTGCCTTGCGCAGGTCAGCGATTTTTTCGCGCAGCTCCGGCGCGTTGCCCCAGGGGGCGCGGATCGAATGCTTGCGCTCGGCCGTCGGCAGCAAGCGCGCCAGCTCGCGCAGATCGAGCGAGAAGCCGGTGGCCGGACGTGCGCGGCCGAAGGCTTCGCCCACGTGGTCGTAACGGCCGCCGCGCGCCACGGCGTTCGGCAGGCCCGGCACGTAGAGGGCGAACATGGCGCCGCTTTCGTACTGGTAGCCGCGCAGGTCCGCCAGGTCGATCGCGACCTCGGCGCGGCCGATGGCGCCGGCCGCCAATGCAGCCAGTTCCGCCAGTGCGCGGGTGATGCCGGGCAGTGCCGGCAAGATGTCTTTCGCGCGCGCCAATACCTCGACGTCGCCGTAGAGGCTCGGCAGCGCGAGCAGCGCGTCGCGGGTGCTTGGTGCGTAGGCGCGGGTCAGTTCATCGAGGCCGGGCACGTCCTTCGCGCGCAGCAGCGCGGTGATCTGGGCTTCGTCTTTTTTCGCCGCCGCGTCTTCGGCCAGTAGCGCGCGCAGCACGCCGACGTGGGCCATGTCGAGGCGCACTTCGGTGAAGCCGGCCAGGGCGACCGAAGCCAGGGCGAGTTCCTGGATCTCGGCGTCGGCCTCCAGACCGGCGTGGCCGTAGATCTCGGCGCCGATCTGGATCGGCTCGCGGGTGGCATGCAGGCCCGATGGGCGGGTGTGCAGCACGCTGCCGGCGTAGCAGAGTCGGGTGACGGAGTTACGGTTCAGCAGGTGCGCATCGATGCGGGCCACTTGCGTGGTCATGTCGGCGCGCAGGCCGAGCAGGCGGCCGGACAACTGGTCGATCAGCTTGAAGGTGCGCAGGTCGGTGTCTTGCCCGGCACCGGCCAGCAGCGACTCGACGTATTCGAGCATCGGCGGCATGACCAGTTCGTAGCCGTACAGGCGGAAGGTGTCGAGCATCTGGCGGCGCAGATCTTCGATCTTGCGCGCTTCGGACGGCAAGACGTCGGCGATATTCTCGGGCAGGAGCCAGTTCGGCATGGGCAACGGCTAATGGATTGTTAAGAATGAGGCAATATGGCGCGATCGAACGTGCGAAGTCAGCGCCGAATCGGCAATTTTACCCGAAAATGCGGCGGGGCTGGCGGTTGATGTTGCCGGATGAGCTTGCGGAGGTATGTGGTCTGTTGGCGGATGAGCTAGTCGGGGTGGCAACCGTACGGTGGGCACTCCGTGCCCACGCGAATGCGTGCGTCGCGTTGGCGCTCTTGGAACCGTTGATTCTGCGCTTAGGCCAGCGGGTGCAATGATGCCGCGTTGGCGCGTCGTTCCGCGTGGGCACGGAGTGCCCACCGTACGGGAGCGGATATCAATATGCATCGACCACAAATAAGAAAACGCCGCGGGTGAACTGACCCCGTAAAGTTGGACGGTTAGTTTGCTAGACAGCCAAGGGCTGG
>DAMABW010000681.1:0-337 GCA_031999925.1 Massilia sp.
CCGATCACCCCCTGCCGCAGGACCCGCGCGTGTCCCTGCTGGACTTCCTCCGCGAACACCTGCACCTGAGCGGTACCAAGGTCGGATGCAACCAGGGCGCCTGCGGCGCCTGCACCGTCCTCGCCGACGGCGAGCGTATCTTGTCCTGCCTGGCGCTGGCCGTGCAATACGAAGGCCGCGCGATCACCTCGATCGAAGGAGTGGGCGCCGACGGGCAATTGCATCCGTTGCAGCAAGCCTTCATCGAGCACGACGGCTTTCAGTGCGGATATTGCACGCCAGGCCAGATCTGTTCGGCCATCGGCATGGCGGCCGAGTTGCGGCGCGGCGTACCGAG
>DAMABW010000681.1:347-1924 GCA_031999925.1 Massilia sp.
CATCGCCCCCAGCCACGACGAAGTGCGCGAGCGCATGAGCGGGAACCTGTGCCGCTGCGGTGCCCACAACGGCATCGTCGCCGCCATCAACGAACAGCTGGCCGCAGCCGGACAGGAGGCGCCATGACACCCTTTACCTATGCCCGCGCCCAGGACGCGGGCGATGCCATCCGGCTGGCCGCGCTGGCCGACACCAAATACCTCGGCGGCGGCACCAACCTGGTCGACCTGATGCGCGAGACCGTGGAGCGGCCGGCCGCGCTGGTCGACGTCACCGGGCTGTCGGCCGCCATCGAGGTGCGCCCTGACGGCAGCATCCTGATCGGCGCGGCCGCGAAGAACACGGCCGTGGCCGAACACCGCGCGGTGCGCGAGCGGTTTCCCTTGCTCAGCCGCGCCATCGTCGCCGGCGCCTCGGCCCAGATTCGCAACATGGCCACGGTTGGCGGCAACCTCCTGCAACGCACCCGCTGCACCTATTTCTACGACAACGAGGGGTCGCGCTGCAACAAGCGCGAACCGGGACAGGGCTGCGATGCGATAGGCGGCTTCAACCGCATGCACGCGGTGCTGGGTGCGTCGAACGCCTGCATCGCCACCCATCCGTCCGACATGTGCGTGGCGCTGGCAGCGCTTGGCGCGATCGTGCACGTGCAAGGCTCTGGAGGCACGCGTTCCTTGCCGCTGACCGAACTGCACCGCTTGCCCGAGGACCACCCGGAACGCGAAACCGAGCTGGCGCCGGGCGAACTGATCACCGCCATCGAATTGCCGGTGCTGCCGTTCGCCGCCCACTGCGCCTACCGCAAGGTGCGCGACCGCTCCAGCTATGCGTTCGCGCTGGTGTCGGTGGCCGCCGCCATCGACGTACAGGACGGCATCGTGCGCGATGTGCGCCTGGCGCTGGGCGGCGTGGCGCATAAGCCCTGGCGCGCCTGGAAGGCGGAAGGCGCGCTGAAGGGGCAGCCGGCGAACGCCGACAGCTTCCGCGCCGCCGCCGCATTGGAGCTGGCCGACGCCCGTCCGCAAAGCGCCAACGGTTTCAAGATCGGCCTGGCGCAGCGCACGATGGTCGCTGTCCTGCAAGGCCTGAGCGCGAAGGAGAAGCAGCCATGAACATCGTCAAGGAAAAAGCGCAACAGGTCATGAAAAAGGCGATCGAGCTCGCGCCCGACAAGTGGATGCCCGGCGGGCGTCCCGATCCCCTGGGCGACAGCCGCGACGGCTACATCGGCATGCCGGTGTCGCGCATCGACGGCCCGCACAAGGTGACGGGCCAGGCGCGCTTTGCCGCCGAGTTCGCGCTGGACGGCATGCTGTACGCGGCCCTGGTCTACAGCACGGTGCCGAAGGGCCGCATCGCCGCCATCGACACGGCCACGGCCGCGGCGGCGCCCGGCGTCGCGCTGGTGATGACGCACGAGAACGCGCCGAAGATGGCGCCGATGCCGCTCTTCATGAGCGCGCAAAAGGCGGCGGCGGGCGAGAACGCGGCGGTCATGCAGGACGACCGCGTCGGCTACAACGGCCAGCCGGTGGCATTGGTGCTGGCCGCAACCCAGGAGCAGGCCGGCCAC
>DAMABW010000682.1:0-1918 GCA_031999925.1 Massilia sp.
CTCCATGCTCCAGCACCGCACGTCGAAGGAGAAACGATGAGCGACACCAAACACATCCAGGGCCAGGGCATGGCGCTGGGATTCTTTGCCGGCTATGTCGATACGCTCGGTTTCCTGGCCCTGTTCGGCCTGTTCACGGCCCACGTGACAGGCAACTTCATCCTGATCGGCGCGGCCCTGGCCGACCCGTCGCGCAGTTCGGTGCTGCTGAAGTTCCTCGCCTTCCCGGCCTTTATCGCCGGCGTGGCGGCGGCGCGCATCCTGGTGCTGCTGGTCGAGCGGCGCAACGTATTGGCCCTGCGCCCGGCACTGCTGCTGGAGCTGGTCCTGTTGCTGGGCTTCATGGGCTTCGGTATCGCGGCCACCCCGGTCGGGGCCGAAGCCGGCCCGCTGGCCATGACCTCGGGCCTGCTCGGCGCGGCGGCCATGGGTGCGCACAGCGCCATCAGCCGCCTGCTGCTGGGCCACCTGGCCCCGACCTCGATGATGACCGGGAACGTGACGCAGATCGTCATCGACGCCGTTGATTTGCTGCGCGGCGCCGACGACCCGGGCCTGAAGGCGCGCTTCGCCAAGGTGCTGTGGCCGCTGCTGTCGTTCGCCATCGGCTGCATCGCGGCGGCATTCGGCTACCTCTGGTTCGGCTTCGCAGCGCTGGCGCTGCCGGTGCTGATCCTGGTCGGCCTGCTGGTGTCGGAACGCCCGCAGCAACTGGCGCAGGCCCAGCCCAAGATTTCCTAACCGCGGCGCCGGGCGCCGCATCAATCAACCACAGAAGGTGACAACATGAGCAATCCAAAACTCGACGTCCTGACCCCGCAGAACTGCCAGCTGATCTTCATCGACCAGCAGCCGCAAATGGCCTTCGGCGTGCAGTCGATGGACCGCCAGACCCTGAAGAACAACACCGTCGGCCTGGCCAAGGCCGCCAAGGTGTTCGACATCCCGACCACCATCACCACCGTCGAAACCGAAAGCTTCTCGGGCCATACCTACCCGGAACTGCTGGACGTCTTCCCGGGCAAGGACATCCTCGAGCGTTCGTCGATGAACTCCTGGGACGACCAGAAGGTGCGCGACGCACTGAAGGCCAATGGACGCAAGAAGGTGATCGTGTCTGGCCTGTGGACCGAAGTGTGCAACACCACCTTCGCCCTGTGCGCGATGCTGGAAGGCGAGTACGAGATCTACATGGTGGCCGACGCCTCGGGCGGCACCACCAAGGAAGCCCACGACTTCGCCATGCAGCGCATGATCCAGGCCGGCGTGATCCCGGTCACCTGGCAGCAGGTGCTGCTGGAGTGGCAGCGCGACTGGGCGCACCGCGACACCTACAACGCCGTGATGGACATCGTGCGCGAGCACTCGGGCGCCTACGGCATGGGCGTCGACTACGCCTACACCATGGTGCACAAGGCGCCGCAGCGCATCAGCGGCAGCCACGAGACGCTGGCGCCGGTGCCGGCCAAGTAAGGCAGGGCGTGCGTTGACGATGGAGGCAGGCATGGGGCGACGCGCCGCACGCCTGCCCCTTTTTCATTTGTCGAGGGACCCATGAAGATCTACATCGTATCGCTGGCGGCCGGCATCCTGGTCGGCCTGATCTACGCGCTGCTGCAGGTGCGTTCGCCGGCGCCGCCGGCCATCGCCCTGGTCGGCCTGCTGGGCATGCTGATCGGCGAGCAGGCCGGGCCGGTCATCAAGAAGGCGCTGGCCAGGGAGCCGATCACGGCCAGCTGGCTGCGCACCGAGTGCGTGGCGAAGATTACCGGCGTCGACGCCAAGCCGGTTGCTGCGCAAAATCGCGCTTCGGGCGACAATAGCGCTTGAATTGAACTGAGCTGAACTGAGTTAATCTGAGCTGGACCGGGAGGCGGGCATGGACATGGCAGAACAGATGGCGCAGGCATCGAGCCCG
>DAMABW010000683.1:0-1918 GCA_031999925.1 Massilia sp.
GTGCCCGATTCCTGTCATGTGTTGCTGGATGCATCGTGTGGTCATGCTGAGATTCTACACATCGGCCGGGACATCCGCCGCCGTTGATCTGTGCGAACATGGGAGGAGGCGGCAGACCTACACTGGACCGGTTGCGTTTCCGGAGTACCGTATGAACCTGATGCAGCGGAACCATATCGATTGCGACCTGCTGGTCGTCGGCGGCGGCATCAACGGGGCGGCCATCGCGCGCGACGTCGCCGGGCGCGGCCTGCGCGTGGTGCTGTGCGAAAAGGACGACCTGGCCCAGCATACCTCGTCGGCGTCGAGCAAGCTGATCCACGGCGGCCTGCGCTACCTCGAGCACTACGAGTTCGGGCTGGTGCGCAAGGCGCTGATCGAGCGCGAGGTGTTGCTGCGCAGCGCCCCGCACATCATGCGGCCGCTGCGCTTCGTGATGCCCCATGATCGGGGGGAAGGCGGCCGCAACCGGCCGGCCTGGCTGATCCGCGCCGGGCTGTTCCTGTACGACCGGCTGGCGCGGCGCGAGTTCCTGCCGGGTTCGCATGCGGTCGATCTGCGCGCGCATCCGGCCGGCGCGCCGTTGCAATCCCGCTATACGCGCGGCTTCATGTATTCCGACGGCTGGGTCGACGATGCGCGCCTGGTGGTGCTGAACGCCGTCGATGCGCGCGAACGCGGCGCGACCATCCTCACGCGCACGCGTTGCCTGGCGCCGCAGCGGCATGCCGACCATTGGGACGCAACCCTGGTGCACGACGACGAAGGCGCGCTGACAGTGCGGGCGCGCTGCCTGGTGACTGCGGCCGGGCCGTGGGCGGCGCGTTTTCTCGACGGCTTGCCGCAGGGGCCGGGCGGCGGCGCGCTCAGGCTGATCAAGGGCAGCCACATCCTGGTGCCGCGCCTGTTCGAGCACGAGCACGCCTATATCTTCCAGCATCCGGACGGACGGATCGTGTTCGCGCTGCCTTACGAGGGAGCGTTCACGCTGATCGGCACTACCGATGTCGATTACACCGGGGACCTGGACAAGGTGGCGATCGACGCCGGCGAAGTCGCGTACCTGTGCCAGCTGGCGAACCGCTATTTCGTGCGCGCGGTGACGCCCGGGGATGTGGTGTGGAGCTACGCGGGGGTGCGGCCGCTGGTGCAGGACAGCGCCGGCGATGCGGCGGCGGTCACGCGCGATTTTCGGCTGGACACGGACACCGACGGGGCGCCGCTGTTGTCGGTGTTCGGCGGGAAGATCACGACCAGCCGCAAGCTGGCGGAGCAGGCGGTCGACTGGATCGCGCCGGCGCTGGGCAAACGCGCGGCGGGCTGGACGGCCGACGCCTGCTTGCCGGGCGGGGATGTGTTTGGGGAGCGGCCGGGCAAGCGCGGCGTGCTGGAGTTCGGGACCTGGACGGCGACCCAGGGCGTGCGCTATCCGTGGCTGCCGCCGGCGTTGTTGCAGCGGTATGTGCGGGCGTATGGGACGCGGATCGATGTGCTGCTTGCGCGGCGCAACGGCATGGCGGACATGGGGGAAGAGGTGGCGCCGGGTTTGTTTGCGGCGGAGATCGACTATCTGATGGAGCGGGAATGGGCGACGCGGGCGGAGGATGTGTTGTGGCGGCGCAGCAAGCTGGGCTTGCATGTGGGGGCGGGGAGTGTGGAACGGTTGGAGGCGTGGATGGCGGCGCGGGTGGGGCAGGTGGAGGTGGGGTGATTGCGTTCAACCCGGTTCGCACGCGTTAATGGGGCTGTTGCCTGGGCTGTTCGTGGTGGGTTGAATCCGCGTGGGCACGGGGTGCCCACCCTACAGGGCATGCTACGTATCCGCGTTTTGTATGATCTTGCCGTTAGCGGTGAGCGCTCTTGCATGAACTCGCCGATGACGGTGTCCGTACGGTGGGCACTCCGTGCCCACGCGGAT
>DAMABW010000684.1:0-1910 GCA_031999925.1 Massilia sp.
GCTGGCCTTGCGTTGATCGGTTTGCTCACTATATAAATAGACAGGCGCCTGCGGGCGCCTGTTTTTATTTGTGCCGGCAGCACGACGACATGTATATAAGCTCCTAACAGCGGCAACGTAGGGTGGGCGCCCCTGTGCCCACGCGTGACCGATGAGCAGTGTTGGCTTACTTGCTATGCCAACGCAATACGAACGTCACGCGTGGGCACGGAGCGCCCACCCTACCTGATTACCGCCGCCGGCCGTTGTATGCGCCGCGTCAACGCAAGCGCCGGATACAATGCCTGACCAGTCTGGTCAAACCGTCCACAACCATTATCCAGGCATCAACAAACCCCGGCGCGTGCCAATCTGTCTACGTGGCGTGCACGCATCTGTCTCAATTGGATTCGCTTTACAAATTTGATGCCCATAGGCATCATCCGAAGAGTTCTTTCGCGTGGTTCAGGCCTCCGCGCGACTCCCTTGTCCTTCCTCTAACAGCACAGCGCATATGGCAGCAGTCCTCCCGAACGCGACTTCAGGCACACCGATGTCGGGTTTGGCGCGCGCACTGGTCCAGGCCGGCCGCCTGACGATGCCGCAAGCCGATGCGCTGCAAAAGAAGGCCACGCTCGAACGCGTTTCCTTCATCGACGCGCTGGTGGTCGGCGGCGCCATCGATTCGCAGTCGCTGGCCCTGTTCTGCGCCGAGACCTTCGGCTACCCGCTGCTCGATTTGTCCAGCTTCAGCCTCGACGCGCTGCCGGCCGGCGCGATCGACGCCAAGCTGATGGCGGCGCAGCGCGTGGTGGCCCTGGCCAAGCGCGGCAACCGCCTGTCGGTGGCGATTTCCGACCCCACCAATTCGCAGGCCCTGGACCAGATCAAGTTCCAGAGCGAGGCGGCGGTGGAACCGGTGATCGTGGCCCACGACGCCCTCTTGAACCTGCTGTCGAACCTGGCCAAGGGCGCCGAGCAAAGCCTGGCCGACCTGGCCGGCGAAGAAGGCGAGATCGAATTCGCCGAGGAAGAAGCGGCCGCCGCGGCCCAGCCGGAAGCACCGAACGAAGTCGAGGACGCGCCGATCGTGCGCTTCCTGAACAAGATCCTGATGGACGCCGTGAATCTCGGCGCCTCGGACATCCACTTCGAGCCCTACGAAAAATACTACCGGATCCGCATGCGCGTGGACGGCGTGCTGCGCGACCACGCGATGCCGCCGCTGTCGATCCGCGACAAGCTGGTTTCGCGCATCAAGGTGCTGGCCAAGCTGGATATCTCGGAAAAGCGCGTGCCGCAGGACGGCCGGATGCGCCTGATCCTGTCGCCGACGCGCACCATCGACTTCCGCGTCAGCACCCTGCCCACGCTGTTCGGCGAAAAGACCGTCATGCGTATCCTGGACGCGACCCAGGCGCAGATGGGCATCGACGCCCTCGGCTACGACCCCGGCCAGAAAGCCCTGCTGCTGGACGCGATCTCGCGTCCCTACGGCATGGTGCTGGTCACCGGGCCGACCGGCTCGGGCAAGACCGTGTCGCTGTACAGCTGCCTGAACGTGCTGAACAAACCGGGCATCAACATCTCGACCGCCGAAGACCCGGCCGAGATCAACCTGCCCGGCGTGAACCAGGTGAACGTCAACGACAAGGCGGGCCTGACCTTCCCGGTGGCCCTGAAGTCCTTCCTGCGCCAGGATCCCGACATCATCATGGTCGGCGAGATCCGCGACCTGGAAACCGCCGAGATGGCCATCCAGGCGGCCCTGACCGGGCACCTGGTGCTTTCCACCCTGCACACCAACGACGCCCCCAGCTCGGTGAGCCGGCTGATCGAACTGGGCGTGCCCTACTACCTGATCCGCGCCACGGTGCTGGGCGTCATGGCCCAGCGCCTGGTGCGCACCCTCTGCCCGGCCTGCAAGACGC
>DAMABW010000685.1:0-1909 GCA_031999925.1 Massilia sp.
CCTTGGTCTGGCGGTTCGATGTACCCGAGACGACGGCGATGCGGTCGAACAGGCTGGTCAGCCCGGTCGTGTCGAACAGCATGATTTCCTGGCCCTTGACGTCTTCGAGGGCGTCAACGACGAGGGTTTGCAGTTTTTTGATATCCATTAGCTTTTGTATAAATTATGTTGTTGAATGTAGTCTAGCACTACCCGCGCGAGGAGCGCGGCTGGTGCTGCTTGCGGAGCGCCCCCCGCCGGTTCCTCTTGCCGCAGTAGTGCGCGCACTTGGGTCGCGGAAATATCCACGGCCAAGGTGTGCGCCATGCACACCAGCCCGGCGGGCGTGGTGCGCACTGTATCGGGCGGCGCCAGGCGCCGCGCCATTTCCTCTGCCACCACTGGCGGCAACGCGTCGTGCTCCAGCCTGTAGCCCGGCCGGGCAGCCACGCCGATGTTGGCGAGGTCAAACAGTTCGCGCCAGTCGCGCCAGCTATCGAGCTTGAGCAACTGGTCGGCGCCCATCAGGAAGACGATGGACACGTCGTCGCCCAGTTCGGCACGCAGGCCGCGCAGGGTCTCGACGGTGTAGGTCGGGGTGCCGCGTTCGATTTCGCGGCGGTCTATCGTTGCCGGCAAGCCGGCGTCGCGAAACGCCAGTTCCAGCATCGCGATGCGGTCGTTGTCGCTCGCCTGCAGCGCCGCTTTTTGCCAGGGACGTGCCGGCAGCACGCGCAGCTCGCTCGGGTGCAGGAGTTCGACGAACAGCCGCGCCAGCGCGACGTGGCCGTGGTGCACGGGATCGAAACTGCCCCCCAGCAGGGCGACGCAGGGAATCACGAAGCCAGCCAGTCCCGGTGCGGCAGGAACTCAAGGTACAGCGCCGCTTCGGGGCTGCCGTCTTCCGGATGCCAGTCGTAGCGCCATTTGACGATCGGCGGCAGCGACATCAGGATCGCCTCGGTGCGCCCGCCCGATTGCAGGCCGAAATGGGTGCCGCGGTCCCACACCAGGTTGAACTCGACATAGCGGCCGCGGCGGTAAGCCTGGAAGTCGCGCTCGCGTTCGCCGTAGGGCGTGTCCTTGCGCGCTTTCAAAATCGGCAGGGAGGCGTCGAGGAAACCGTCGCCCACTTTCCGCACCATGGCAAAGGCTTCGTCGAAAGGCAGTTCGTTGAAGTCGTCGAAGAAGATGCCGCCGACGCCGCGTGCTTCCTTGCGGTGCTTGATGTAGAAATACTCGTCGCACCACTTCTTGAAGCGCGGGTGCAGGTCCTCGCCATAGGGCGCCAATGCGTCGTGGCAGACCTGGTGGAAGTGGCGCGCATCGTCGACGTTGCCGTAGTAGGGCGTCAGGTCCATGCCGCCGCCGAACCACCAGACCGGCTCTTGCCCTTCGGCCGTGGCCTCGAAAAAGCGCACGTTCATGTGGACGGTCGGGGCGTAGGGGTTGCGCGGATGCAGCACCAGCGACACGCCCATCGCTTCCCAGGCGCGGCCAGCCAGTTCCGGACGCGCGGCGGCGGCCGATGGCGGCAGGTTAGTGCCCATCACGTGCGAAAAGTTGACGCCGCCGCGTTCCAGCACATTGCCTTCTTCGATCAGGCGCGAGATGCCGCCACCACCTTCGGGGCGTTCCCAGCTGTCCGTCAAGAAAGGCTTGCCGTCCACGTCTTCCAGGCCTGCGACGATGCGCGATTGCAGATCGAGCAACCAGGCTTTGATGGCGGAAGGGGATGGGGTGGACATGGGATCAGGATGCGAAACGAAATAGGTGGCGATTGTACACTGTGCGGAATGTGTGCATTGAAATTGCAGGGGTGTGAGGCAGTGGTGTGCAGATGGTGAGACAGCGTGGGCTCAAGAGCCCACCCTACAAATGCGAGGTTTCGTAGGGTGGGCTCTTGAGCCCACGCGGTACGACGGTAGCA
>DAMABW010000686.1:0-1904 GCA_031999925.1 Massilia sp.
GTTTAGCCATCTGTTTGTCGACGCTGCCCTGGGTTTCGGGGTGGTAGCGTTCGCGCGCGGACTTGTAGACGTTCTCGGCCCAGGCGCGGTCTTCGGGATTCGCGCGCAGTGCGGTGTACAGCGGCACCACGAACTTCTGGCGGCCAACGCTCATCAGGAAGGCGTTCAGCTGCGGGCGGATGTCGCGGTAGCCAGCGTGCACGGCGGCGCGGTAGAAGCGGAAGGCGACTTCGTTGTTGCCGGTCTTGGCCAGGCTGAACGCCAGGTCCAGTTCCTTCAGGCGCTTCGCATCGGCCTTGTTGTCGATGTCGTTCAGGAACTTCATCCACTCGGCGGCCGTCCAGCCTTTGGTGTCGAGCTTGGCGGTTGGCAGTTCGCCGTTGATCCAGGCAGCGGTGGTCGCGTCCAGCGCAGTCAAGCGCTGCGACTTGGCGTGCTTGGCGCTCGCCGGGATGCCGGGGCCGTACAGCCATTCGTCGAGTTCGGCGTCGCTCATCACCTGCGGATGCTTCGCCAGCAAATTGCTGCGCAGGTAGGCGACGAACTGGTCGGTGGTCACGCTCTGGAAGGCGTGGCTGTCGAACCAGCCGCGCAGGAACGGGTCGAACACGGCGCGGCCGGCGCGCTCTTCGAGCGTACGCAGGAACCAGGCGCCCTTCGGGTAGGCCAGGCCTTCGTCGGTATAGGTGCTGGAATCGGTGTCGGCGGCGCGCGTGATTAGCGCCTGCTTGGCCGGCGGGATATCCTTCAGCGAGTCGATCGCTTCTTCCTGCTCGAGCTGCAGGTTCATCAGCGCGACTTCCTGGCCATACAAGACCTCAAGGATGCGCGTGGTCACGTAGGTCGTAAAACCTTCGTTCAGCCACCAGTGCTTCCACGAGGCGTTGGTGACCAGGTTGCCCGACCAGCTATGCGCCAGTTCGTGGGCGATCAGGTCGACCAGGCTGCGGTCGCCGGCGATCATGGTGGGCGTGAGGAAGGTCAGGCGCGGATTCTCCATGCCGCCGATCGGGAACGACGGCGGCAGCACCAGCATGTCGTAGCGCCCCCAGCGATAGGGGCCGTAGAGCGACTCGGCGGCTTCGACCATCTTTTCGGTGTCGGCCAGTTCGTAGGCGGCGGCCTGCATGCGCAACGGTTCGGCGTAGACGCCGGTGCGGCTGCCGAGGGTGCGCGCTTCGAGCTCGCCGATGCCGATGGCCAGCAGGTAGGACGGAATCGGCTGCGGCATCTTGAATTTCCAGCCGCCCTTGCCGGTCGCCTTCGGGTCGTTATCGGCGCTCATCACCACGCGCAGGCCTTGCGGGGCCTGGATGCGCGCGGTGTAGGTGAAGCGCACCGACGGCGTGTCCTGCACCGGCACCCAGGAGCGCGCGTTGATCGACTGCGACTGGCTGAACATGAAGGGACGCTTGCCGGACAGGGTCTGGGCTGGCGTGAGCCATTGCAGGGCGCTGGCGGTGGGAGCGGTGTGGTAGTGGATGCGCACCTTCGGCGCTTGCGCGGGCAACTGCACGTGCAGGGCCTGGCCCTTCTCCTGGTCGAACTTGTCGAGGCTGTACTTTGCCGGCGTCCAGCGGCCCATGGCATCCTGGGCTTCGATCTTCGAGATCGTCAGCTCGCGCGTGTCGAGGTCGAGGGTGCGGGCGGACTTGTCGAGCCAGTCGAGCGAGAGTTCGGCAAAGCCGGACAGGGTCTTCTTCTCGAAGTCGGCCTTCAGGTCCATGTGCAGGGCGCGGGTGCGCACCTGGTCGTAGTTGGCGTAGCTGAGCGGGTCGAGCGCGAGGGCCTGCGCGCTGGCCGTGCCGAGGATGGCGCACAGGGTGGCGCGCAGCAAGGTACTGGTTGTCATGGTGTCTCGTTGGTGGTGAGGCCGGCGCTGGGGCGGCGGAAGCAGCTGGGCA
>DAMABW010000687.1:0-1900 GCA_031999925.1 Massilia sp.
ACATGCGGACCGGGTCGGTGGTGCGGCCGAAGTCGGAGTCGACGGTCGACAGCGCGGTCGCGGCGGCGGCTTCCACTTCGTCTTCGCTGGTCGGCGTGACGGCGTTATCCGACAGCAGCATCATTTCCGCTTCCGGCGCGCGCTCGTAGACGGCGATGCCCATGTCGTTGAAGGTCGCGATGATGCCTTCGATCGCTTCCGGATCGATGATGTTTTCCGGCAGGTGGTCGTTGATCTCCGCATGGGTCAGGTAGCCGCGCTCCTTGCCCATGTTGATCAGGTTGCGCAGCTGCTGGCGGCGCTTTTCCAGTTCCTCGCCCGAGAAGCCTTCCTCGCTCAGGCCGGCGATGCCCTTGGCCTTGCGCTCGCGCGCCTTCGACACTGCCTTCAGTTCGGCGCGCTCGACGGCGTTCAGTGCCGCGACTTCGTCGTTCTCCGGCATGAATTCGCTCGGCTTGCGGCCACGGCGGCCCGGCACTTTTACTTGCGGCAGCAGGTAGCCCGAGGTATCGATCGCGGCCAGTGCGGCGGCGTCGGTGGTCTTGCTGACGGTGCTGCCGGCGGTCGCGATGGCGGTGGCGCCCGATGCCGCGCCCGGCTCGACGCGGCGGGTACGGGTGCGCACGACTTTCGGCGCGGCTTCGGCGGCAGCGGCGACAGGCGCCACCACTGGCACGGCGGCCACGGCAGGAGCCGGTTCTTCGGCGGCCTTCAACGCGGCCAGCTTGGTACGCTTGCGCACGATGACCGGGGCGACGGCCGGCGTGGTCGGCACCGAGTAACCGAGGTCGGCGTCGAGCGCTTCAGGCTCGGCGGCGGTGGCAACGGCAGCGGCCGGCTCGGCGGCCACGGGAGCAGCCTGTTCCGCCACGGGCGCGGCTTCGACGGCCACAGGCGCCTGCACTTGCGGCACAACATCGACAGGCGCAGCATCGACAGGAACGGCTTCGACAGGCGCGGCGTCGACTGCCGACGCGGCTTGCGCTTCCACCGCCTCGGCCTGCGCCTTCAGCGACGCCAGGCGCGAACGGGTCTTCACCACCGTCACCTTGGCCGCCGCTTCCGTTTCGAGGAAGTAGGAGGTCGCGGTTTTGGGCACGGCCAGCTGGGCCGTGGTGGTCTTGGCCGGCGCCTTTTTCGCTGTCAGGGTCAAGGTCTTGGCGGTGTTCTTCATAAAAAAACTCTCCTGTCGAGGCGGGTAGGCGCCTGCGAGGTCAATAATTCACCATGGCCCGCTGGGGCCGGGGAAGGAAATCGGGAATGGCCCTAATTAAGGGCGCACTGGCCGCAAATCAAGCTCGCCTTGTCTGCGGCGGCATACGGCCTGGCCGGATGCGCGGGTGGCAGGGAGTCGGTGAGAGCAGATCAAAATCGCGGTGTGCATGTCGGAACGAAAAAAAGCCCGTCAGGTAAAACGGGCTTGTATCTAATCTCGGTTAGGAAGAATAGAGGGGACAGACGGCATTATGCCTCAAAGCAAGAATTGGTGATAATTGAAATATCCCATAATGGATATAAACAAACCACATAGTATTGCCTGAATGTCACCGAACGACTCTTCCGTCCGTCTGCGCCGGCGCAAGCCGTGCGCAAGGCAAGGGGCGGATCATACACGATTTCGCGGCCGGCGGCGCGAGCCTGGTGCGTCCCGCGTTGCTTCCTGGCATCCGGCAAATGTCACACGATAGACGCACTTGTGCCAGCCCGCATGCTATCCTTCGCTTTCCTGCTATTACCATGAAGTCAATGAACACCATTAGTCCTGCCGCCGAATCCACCGACGTCGCCACCAGCACCCCTGCCGAAAACACCAGCCCGGATACCACCGCGCCGGCTACCGAGCCGGTAGGCGCAACGGAAAACGCGTCGGCGCCGGCCGCCGCGCCAGCGGCGCAACCGG
>DAMABW010000688.1:0-1889 GCA_031999925.1 Massilia sp.
GGCTTCGACCCGGATCTCGTCCTTCTCCTGCTGGTAGCGCTGCACCTCGGCGCGGTAATGCACGTGGTCGACGCCCGGCAGGTTGGTGGCCAACTCCGCCAGGTTCTGTTTGTTCGACTTGGCCTGGTAGTGGTTCCAGGCGTTGGCCGCGCTGGTCTTGTCGATGGCGGCGCTGTTCTTCAGCAGCGCCGCTTCGTTGTAGCTGCTGTTGCCGATGAAGCCGAACAGCGTGCCGATGGTGGCCAGGATCGCGATCAGCACCGCCACCTTGCCGGCGAAGCCATCGCCGCCGCGCGAAGCCGGGGCCGGGACCGTCGACATGCTCATGCCGTGGTCTTCCGTTCGTAGGTAACGAAGGCGTAGCCGTAGCCGTTGGCCTCGGAATGGTGCTCCTCGCGCGCGGTCTCGGTCCACACGGCCGGGTCGATGGCGGGGAAGAAGGTGTCGCAATCGAAGGTGTGGGCGATCTCGGTGACGATCATGCGGTCGGCCAGGTCCAGGCCCGCCGTGAAGATCTGGGCGCCGCCGATGATGCTGGCTTCGTCGCCTTTTACCAATGCGATGGCCGCCTCCAGCGACGTGACGGCATCGACGCCGTCATGCTGCCAGTCGGCGTTGCGGGTGACGACGATGTTCTGGCGGCCGGGGAGCGGGCGGCCGATCGAGTCGAAGGTCTTGCGGCCCATGATGATCGGGCGGCCGAGGGTGACGCGCTTGAAGTGCGCCAGGTCTTCGGGCAGGTGCCAGGGCAGCTGGTTGTTGATGCCGATGCCGCGCTGCGCGTCGATGGCGACGACCATGGTCAGGCGGGTCATGGGCTTACCGCCTGCGGCGTCGCGGGAAGGGAAAAGAAGGCGCGCATGGTGTGATTCCTTGTTGCAATGCAATGAAGTCGGCAGATGGTGTCGCGACTTGGGCTGTCTGTCAAGATTTTGGAAGGAATGTGCGTGATTTCAGCCACTTGCATCGCCTGGGAAGCTGTGCGCGCTCAGCACGTTGATTGCTGCTCCATGGAAAGCTTGCTGTTGGGCTGAGAGGAGCGGAGGGAAACATGGGTGAGCGTGCGATGAGTTCGGTGGCTCCTGCGCAGGTCTTCAAGAAGCCGGGCCAGGCGGAGTCGCTCGCATGCGTCGTCATAGTCCAGTTGCTTTTTGCCTTGTGTGCTGTTGTCGACCCTGATTTGCTGGAATTTAGCGGTACTGGGCTGATTGCGCCGGCCTGCTGCGTCGGCACGGTGGTGATCTTCTTTTGGACCTATCTCCAGCACGTCGTCATCGACGGCACGTTCGTGCAAATCAGGAATAGCGCCTCGTTCTTCCAATGGCGCAGGTTCGATGTGAGCGAAATCGCGAGCATACACTTCCACTTCCAGGACAGCGACGCGCAGTTTCAGCGATTCACGATCTCGCTGAAGCCGTCTACATCGCGCTCGTGGATGCAGGTGCGGCTCAAGACCGACGACCCCGCCGGTAAGCACAAGGGAATCGATGCCCCTGTCATGCTCGCATTCATGCGCGCCGTTACCAGTATCCGACCGGATATCAGGATCGACAACCTGCCGTCCGAGTATCGCGGCGCGCTTGCACGGCCAGCGCCGGCCATCGTGCAGCCGTCGACTCCGCCGGGGTCGGGCAAGACTCGCAAGCGCAAGGGGGCTAACAAGAAGCGCCGTCCCAAAGAGAAGGCATGAGCAGAGCTCGGCTGTCAGGCAAGATCGAACAGGCCGCTGCCATCCCAGCGCGGCAAGGTAGCCGTCGCGCGAGCCGGTACGGCCTTGGCTGCGTAGTCTGCGCCGAGTCTGGCCAGTAAGCGCGGGAAGGCGCGGCAGTAGCTGGATTGGATACCTGCCACCTGGGCCAGGCGTGCGTAATCGATGACGTGGCCAGGCG
>DAMABW010000689.1:0-1882 GCA_031999925.1 Massilia sp.
GCTCGCGGTTGCGGTTCTACACGTCGTCTTCCTGGAAGATCTGCAGCGTTGCCAGCGCGGCGCGGCAGGCCAGCGCGTTGCCGGTGTACGAGTGCGAGTGCAGGAAGCCGCGCGTGATGTCTTCGCTGTAGAAGGCCTGGTAGATGGCGTCGGTGCACAGCACCAGCGACAGCGGCAGGTAGCCGCCGCTGATCCCTTTCGACAGGCACAGGAAGTCCGGCCAGATCGCCGCCTGTTCGCAGGCGAAGAAGGTGCCGGTGCGCCCGCAGCCGACCGCGATCTCGTCGGCGATCAGGTGCACGTGGTGACGGTCGCACAGTTCGCGCAGCAGTTCCAGGTAAAGCGGGTCGTACATCGCCATGCCGGTGGCGCATTGCACCAGCGGCTCGACGATGATGGCAGCGATCTTGTCGCCGCGTTCTTCAAAGAGTTGTTCGACGCCCTTCAGCGCGCGGCGTGCCACGTCCTGCGACGATTCACCATCAGTCGCATTGCGTGCATCGGGCGAGGCCACCACGTGCGAAGCGCGCAGCAGCGGGCCGTAGGCATCCTTGAACAGCGGCACGTCGGTGACCGACAGGGCGCCGATGGTCTCGCCGTGGTAGCTGCCCTGCAGGCAGACGAATTCCTGCTTGGCCGGATAGCCGGCGTTGCGCCAGGTATGAAAACTCATCTTCATCGCGATCTCGACCGCCGAGGCGCCGTCGGAGGCGTAGAAGGCGTGGCCGAGTGCGTGGCCGGTGAGGGCGGCCAGTTGTTCCGACAGTTCGATCACCGGCTCGTGGGTGAAGCCGGCCAGCATCGCGTGCTCGAGCTTATCGAGCTGGTCTTTCAATGCCGCGTTGATGCGCGGGTTCGCGTGCCCGAACAAATTCACCCACCAGGAGCTGATGCCGTCCAGGTAGCGTTTGCCCTCGTGGTCATACAGCCACGGACCCTTGCCGTGGCTGACCGCGATCAGCGGCACTTCCTCGTGGTGCTGCATTTGCGTGCAGGGGTGCCACACGCTGCGCAGGCTGCGTGCGATCCAGTCGGACGATGTTTGTTGCTTCAAAATGAATCCAATACTTCTCTAGTTCAGCCATGACGGCTTGCGCTTCTCCAGGAAGGATGCCACGCCTTCGCGTCCCTCGTCCGAAGCGCGGATGGCCGCGATGCGCTGGGCGGTATCCAGCACCATCGCTTCGTCTGCCGGCTTGCCGACGACCTCGCGCACCAGCTTCTTCGCTTCCACCACGGCGTGCGGGCTGTTCGAGACCAGTGACTTGACGATGCCGGCCACGGTCGTGTCCAGCGCCTCCATAGTCACGACTTCGTGCGCAAAGCCCATGCGTGCGGCCGCGGCGGCGTCGAAACGTTCGGCGGTGATGAAGTAGCGGCGCGCGGCCTGCTCGCCCATCGCCTTGATGACGTAGGGCGAAATCGTCGCCGGGATCAGGCCCAGCTTCACTTCGGACAGGCAGAAGTTTACTCCTTCGGCGGCCACCACGATGTCGCAGGCCGCAACCAGGCCCATGCCGCCGGCGTAGCAGTCGCCCTGGACCTTGGCCACGGTCGGCTTCGGGCACAGGTAAATCGTGCGCAGCATGTCGGCCAGGCGCGCGGCATCAAGCTCGTTCTCGCTGTGCGAGTAGCCGGCCATCTTCTTCATCCAGTTCAAATCGGCGCCGGCGCAGAAGGCCGGGCCGTTCGCGGCCAGCACGATGGCGCGCACCAGTTCGTTGCGGCCGAGTTCATCGAAGGCGAGCGCCAGTTCGGCAATCGCTTGCTCGTTGAAGGCGTTGCGCAGCTCGGGGCGGTTCAGGGTGACCGTGGCGACCTTGTCGGCAATCGCGATGCTCAGGGTTTGGTAGTCCATGTTCTTGTTCCTTTACATGCGGAA
>DAMABW010000690.1:0-1878 GCA_031999925.1 Massilia sp.
CAACGGCATCTCGATCGACGGCCGCGTCGAAGGCTGGTTCACCGACGACACCCGCAAGCGCTTCGAAGCCTACGGCTGGAACGTGATCGGCCAGATCGACGGCCACAGCGTCAGCGCCGTCTCGGAAGCGATCGCGCAGGCCAAGGAATCGGACCGTCCGACCCTGATCTGCTGCAAGACCATCATCGGCAAGGGCGCCCCGAACCTGGAAGGCGGCGATAAAGTCCACGGCGCCCCGCTGGGCGACAAGGAAATCGCGGCCGTGCGCCAGCACCTGCTGTGGGACCCGATCCCGTTCGACATTCCTGGCGAAATCTACGAAGCCTGGGACGCCAAGGAACGCGGCGCCGCCTTCGAAGCCGAATGGAACGCCAAGTTCGCCGAATACCGCGGCGCCCACCCGCAACTGGCCGCCGAATTCGAGCGCCGCATGAAGGGTGAGCTGCCAGCCAACTTCAACGAGGTGCTGGACGCCGCGATCGCCGCCTGCATCGAGAAGAAGGAAACCATCGCCACCCGCAAGGCCTCGCAGAACGCGATCCAGGCCCTGGCCTCGACCCTGCCGGAATTCCTCGGCGGCTCGGCCGACCTGACCGGCTCGAACCTGACCAACTGGAAGGAATCGGTTGCCGTGCGCTCGGGCATTCCGGGCAACCACATCAACTACGGCGTGCGCGAATTCGGCATGGCCGCGATCCAGAACGGCGTTGCCCTGCACGGCGGCTTCATCCCGTTCGGCGCGACCTTCCTGACCTTCTCGGACTACAGCCGCAATGCCCTGCGCATGGCTGCCCTGATGAAGATCCGTTCGCTGTTCGTGTTCACCCACGACTCGATCGGCCTGGGCGAAGACGGCCCGACCCACCAGTCGATCGAGCACGTCTCGTCGCTGCGCCTGATCCCGAATCTGGACAACTGGCGTCCATGCGACACGACCGAATCGCAGGTCGCCTGGGGCGCCGCCGTCGCGCGCAAGGATGGCCCGTCGACCCTGATCTTCTCGCGCCAGAACCTGCCGTTCATGGAACGCGACGGCGCCACCGTGGCGAACATCGCCAAGGGCGGCTACGTGCTGCGCGACGCCGCCGACGCGAAAGTCATCCTGATCGCCACCGGTTCCGAAGTCGAACTGGCGATGAAGGCCGCCGACGCGCTGGCGGGCGAGGGCGTTGCCGCCCGCGTGGTCTCGATGCCGTCGACCGACGTGTTCGAGCGCCAGGACGCCGCCTACAAGGCTAGCGTGCTGACCCGTGGCGTGCCGCGTGTCGCCATCGAAGCCGGCGTGACCGATTTCTGGTACAAGTATGTCGGCCTGGAAGGCGCGGTCGTCGGTATCGACACCTTCGGCGAATCGGCGCCGGCGCCGGTGCTGTTCAAGCACTTCGGCTTCACCGTCGAGAATGTCGTGGCCAAGGCCAAAGCGGTTATCGCGGCGTAAATAGTTTCAGCAAGGGCTGCCGTTTGGCGGCCCTTTTTCCAGATTCAGCATGTGCAGCATGTGCCATATGAAAAAAGTTTTTTTCTAATCAGGAGCAAAGCATGACGATCAAAGTTGCAATCAATGGTTATGGCCGTATCGGCCGCAACATCCTGCGTGCCTTCTACGAAGGCGGCAAGAAACAAGACATCCAGATCGTGGCGATCAACGACCTCGGCAACGCCGAATCGAACGCCCACCTGACCCGTTACGACACCGCCCACGGCAAGTTCCCGGGCACCGTCACGGTCGAAGGCGACAACATGATCGTGAATGGCGATCCGATCCGCGTGTTCGCACAGCGCAACCCTGCCGAAATCCCATGGGGCGAGCTGGGCGTGGACGTGGTGCTGGAATGCACCGGCTTCTTCACCACCAAGGAAAAGGCTTCGGCCCACCTG
>DAMABW010000691.1:0-1847 GCA_031999925.1 Massilia sp.
GTTCGTCGGTTTCGACCCCTTCGGCCACCACCGCCATCTTCAGGCCATGGGCCATGGCGATGATGGCGCGCGTGATGGCCGCGTTTTCCGAGTCCTGCGGCAGGCCGTTGATGAAGCTGCGGTCGATCTTCAGTGCGCGCACATCGAAGCGCTTCAGGTAGTTCATCGACGAGTAGCCGGTGCCGAAGTCGTCGATCGACAGGTAGACGCCGATGCGGCGCAGCTGTTCGAGCGTGGCCAGCGTGGCCAGGGCGTCGTCCATCAGCGTGCCTTCGGTGAGCTCGAGTTCCAGCAGCTTCGGATCGAGCCCGGTGTCAATCAGGGCCGAGAGCACGATCTGCGACAGGTTCTCGTCCTTGAACTGCTTGGCCGAGAGATTCACCGCCATGCGCAGAGCGCGCCGGCCGTGGCGCTGCCAGGCGCGCGCCTGGTTGCAGGCCGTGCGCAGCACCCATTCGCCGATCGGCACGATCAGGCCGGTTTCTTCGGCCAGCGGGATGAATTCAGTCGGCGAAATGACGCCGCGCTCGGGATGACGCCAGCGCACCAGCGCCTCCACGCCCACCACTTCCTGCGAGCGCACGTCGAGCTGGGGCTGGTACAGCAGGTACAGTTCGTCGTTCTGCAGCGCCTTGCGTAAACCCACTTCCAGCTTCACGTGGCTCATGATCTGCATCGTCAGCGACGAGCTGTACAGCTTGGCGTTGTTCTTGCCGCAGTTCTTGGCGTGGTACATGGCCGTGTCGGCGTACTTCAGCAGCGAGTTGCAGTCGTCGCCGTCTTCCGGGAACAGCGAGATGCCGATGCTGGCGGTCACGAAAATCTCGTTGCCGTCGATGAGGAAGGGACGGCGCATCGCTTCCTTCACGCGATGGGCCACGTTCAGCGCGTGCTCGACCCGTTCCAGGTCGGGGAGCAGGATGGTGAATTCGTCGCCGCCCAGGCGCGCCAGGTTGCTGGCGGAATCCTCGCTGCTGTCGTCCTGGGCGGTGTCGCCGCGCGAGACCAGGTCGCTCGGGCGGATGGTTTCGCGCAGGCGCTCCGAGACGATCTTCAGCAGGTGGTCGCCGACGTTGTGGCCGAGGGTGTCGTTGATGCGCTTGAAGGCGTCCAGGTCCATGAACAGCACGGCGAACTTCTTGTTGCCGATCTTCGAGCGCTGCAGCTCGCGTTCCAGGTTTTCGAGGAAGGCCTGGCGGTTCGGGATGCCGGTCAGGCTGTCGCAATAGGCCAGGCGCCGGATCTGCTCCTCGGTGCGCTTGCGTTCGCTGATGTCGCGCACCAGTCCCAGCACCTCGGAGGGGCTGGTGGCCACCAGGCGCGCCTCGAAGTGCTGGGCCGCGCCGAAGCGGATCAATTCGTATTCGACCGAGCGGATTTCCTGGGTGCGCAGCACTTCGCCGAGCTGCTCGAGCATGCGCGCCGCGATCGGGCGCGGCAGCACGTCGCTGATGTGGCGGCCGATGCAGCGCTCGCTCGAGAAGGGCGCCTTGTTCTGGTCGGCGGCGCGTACGCTGCGTTCGCGATGCGGCCTGTCATGCCCCGGCCTCTCGTGGCCCGGCCTCTCGTGGCCCGGCCTCTCGTGGCCCGGCTCGTAATCGAGATAGAAGCCGTCGCGGTTCATGCGGAAGAAGGTGTCGGGAATCGCCGCCAGCACGGCGCGGTTCTGGGCGTCGGCGATGCGCAGGCGCGCGATCGCGTCGCTGGCGCGCAGCACGTACAGCACGCGGTGGCCGAGGATGGGCCAGTTGATCGGCTTCGAGACGAAGTCGGTGGCGCCGGCCTCGTAGGCATTCGTGACGGCCTCGATGTCGTCGCCGCCGGTGACCATCACGATCGGCACCAGG
>DAMABW010000692.1:0-1846 GCA_031999925.1 Massilia sp.
GATCCGCGTGGGCTCGAGAGCCCACCCTACAGTTGGGGCCGGTGGGTCGGCGCTGTGCGCCTCGGCGGTAATCGCCGGGAATCCGGGTGTTCGGTACGCTCGCGCACAGAGCCATGCGCCACCCGCGGTTACGGTGCATGCTCTATAGTAAGGAGTAGCCATGAACGAGGAGTCGAAAGGATTGCGCGTCGAGGACCCCACCACGCCGGCTGGCGGCTGGGCTTCGGTTGCAGAGGTGACGAATATCCTGATGGACCAGCGCACCGTGCTGAAGGACAGCCGCCTGCTGCTCAAGCAGAACAAGCCTGACGGCTTTGCCTGCGTCAGCTGCGCCTGGGCCAAGCCGGCCAATCCGCATCCCTTCGAATTCTGCGAAAGCGGCGCCAAGGCCACGGCCTGGGAAACCACCAGCAAGGCCATCGGCGCCGACTTCTTCGAGCAGTACAGCGTGCGCGAGCTCGAGTCCTGGTCCGACCACCGGCTGGAAGAGCAGGGCCGCCTGACCGTGCCGCTGCGCTACGACGCCGCCAGCGACCGCTACCGCGAAGTGTCCTGGGACACCGCCTTTGCCGAGATCGGCGCCGCCCTGCGCGCCTTCGAGCGCGACAAGGTCGTGTTCTATGCCTCGGGCCGGGCCTCGCTCGAAACCTCCTACATGTACCAGCTGCTGGCGCGCATGTACGGCAACAACAACCTGCCCGACAGCTCGAACATGTGCCACGAAAGCACCTCGGTGGCGCTGCAAAAGACCATCGGCGTGGGCGTCGGCACCGTGGTGCTGCAGGACTTCGAGCAGACCGACTGCATCTTCTTCTTCGGCCAGAACGTGGGCGTGAACAGCCCGCGCATGCTGCACCAGCTGCAGGAAGCGCGCGAGCGCGGCGTACCGATCATCACCTTCAACCCCCTGCGCGAGCGCGGGCTGGTGAGCTTCACCAATCCGCAGTCGCCGGTGGAGATGCTGACCAAGAAGGAAACGCCGATCAGCACCCAGTACCACCAGGTGAAACCGGGCGGCGACACGGCCGCGATCATGGGCCTGGCGAAAGCCCTGCTGGCGCTGGACGACGCGGCGGTTCAACGCGGCGAGCAGCGCGTGCTGGACGTCGCCTTCATCCAGGAATACACGCACGGCTTCGACAAATTCGAAGCGGCGGTGCGCGCCTGTCCGTGGACCGACATCGTGCGCGAATCGGGGCTGCTGCAAGTGGACATCGAAAGCGCGGCCGCCGTGTATGCAGGTGCGAGCGCCGTGCTCGGCGTGTACGGCATGGGCCTGACCCAGCACCAGAACGGCGTGCAGAACGTGGGCATGATCGTCAACCTGCTGCTCATGCGCGGCAACATCGGCAAGCCGGGCGCCGGCATCTGCCCAGTGCGCGGCCACTCGAACGTGCAGGGCCAGCGCACGGTCGGCATCACCGAAAAGCCGGAACTCGCACCGCTCGACAAGCTGAAGGAACAATACGGCTTCGAACCGCCGCGCGAGAAGGGCATGAACACTGTCGAGGTCTGCGAAGCGATGTTGGCGCGGGAGGTGCAGGCCTTCATCGGCCTGGGCGGGAATTTCGTGCGCGCCGTGCCCGAGACCGTGCTGATGGAAGCGGCCTGGCGCGAACTGCCGCTGACGGTGCAGGTGTCGACCAAGCTCAATCGCAACCACGTCATCCACGGCAAGCAATCGTACATCCTGCCTTGCCTGGGCCGCATCGAGATCGACCGCCAGGCCGCCGGGCCGCAAGACGTGACGATCGAGGACAGCACCTCGTGCATGCACGGCTCGCGCGGTGCGGCCGATCCGGTGGCGGATACCTTATTGTCGGAGCCGGCCATCGTGGCCGGCATC
>DAMABW010000693.1:0-1845 GCA_031999925.1 Massilia sp.
GGTCAAGTCTTCGAATTTCATGCGCCCTCCTTGGCTTCTTCCCAGATGCGGTCGTAATAGGCCCGCACCACGCCCATGTAACGCGCGTCTTCCAGCAAAAAGGCGTCATGGCCATGCGGCGCGTCGATTTCGGCGTAGGTCACCTTGCGGCGGTTCGAGATCAGGGCCTCGACGATCTCGCGGCTGCGCTCCGGCGAGAAGCGCCAGTCGGTGGTAAAGGACGCGATCAGGAACTGCGCGCGCGTCGATGCCAACGCTTTCGTCAGGTCGCCGCCGTGCTCGCGCGCCGGGTCGAAGTAGTCGAGCGCCTTGGTGATCAGGAGGTAGGTGTTCGCGTCGAAGTATTCCGAGAACTTGTCGCCCTGGTAGCGCAGATAGGACTCGATCTCGAAGTCGATGCCGAAGTCGAACTTGTAGTCGTTCGTCTCGGCGGCGTTGCGCAGCTTGCGGCCGAATTTCTCCGCCATGTCGTCGTTCGACAAATAGGTGATGTGGCCGACCATGCGCGCCACCTTCAGGCCGTTCTTCGGCACCACGCCGTGTTCGTAGAAGTCGCCGCCGTGGTAGTCGGGGTCGGTCAGGATCGCCTGGCGCGCGACGTCGTTGAAAGCGATGTTCTGGGCCGAGAGCTTGGGCGTGGAGGCGATCACGATGCAGTGACGCAGGCGCTCGGGGAACAGGATGCTCCACGACAGGGCCTGCATGCCGCCGAGCGAGCCGCCCATCACCGCCGCGAACTGGTCGATGCCGAGGCGGTCGGCCAAACGTGCCTGGGCCGCGACCCAGTCTTCCACCGTCAGCAGCGGAAACGCCGCGCCATAGGGCTTGCCGGTGGCCGGATTGGCGTGCATCGGACCGGTCGAGCCGAAGCAGGAGCCGAGGTTGTTGACGCCGATGACGAAGAAGCGGTCGGTGTCGACCGGCTTGCCCGGCCCGACCATGTTGTCCCACCAGCCGGCGCTTTTCGGTTCGTTCGCGTAGGTGCCGGCCACGTGGTGCGAGGCGTTCAGCGCGTGGCAGATCAGCACCGCGTTGGAACGCTCGGCATTCAGCGTGCCATAGGTTTCATACATCAGCGTGTAGTCGCCGAGCTGGGCGCCGCTTTGCAGGCGCAGCGGCTCGGCGAAATGCATCGCCTGGGGAGAGACGGTTCCTAGGGATCCCATGAGACTTTCTTCGGTATTGTGGTCGGCGGCGCATCGGCCGCCTCCGGTATGACTAAATGAGTTGGAGCTGTTCGACCGCTTCGGCGATCTCGTTCGGTTCCATCGAGCGCATGATGCGTCGCATTCGCGGCCCGATCTGGGCCAGGTCGGCGTTCAGGATTTCCTGCTTCACCGCCAGCAGCTGGGCCGGATGCATCGAGAATTCGCGCAGGCCCATGCCGAGCAGCAGGCGCGTCAGCTGGATGTCGCCCGCCATTTCGCCGCACACGGCGACGTCGATGCCGGCCTTCTGGCCGGCGGCAATCGTCATGCCGATCAGCTGCAGCACCGCGGGGTGCAGCGGGTTGTACAGGTGGGCGACCTCGTAGTCGACGCGGTCGATCGCCAGCGTGTACTGGATCAAGTCGTTGGTGCCGATCGACAGGAAGTCCATGCGCTTGACGAACATCGGCAGCGCCAGGGCCGCGGCCGGGATCTCGATCATGGCGCCGACTTCCACCGCCTCGTCGAACTTGATGCTTTGCTCGCGCAGCTGGGCCTTGGCCTGCTCGATCATAGTCAAGGTCTGGTCGATCTCGAAGGCATGCGCCAGCATTGGGATCAGGATGCGTACTTTTCCGAAGGCGGAAGCACGCAGGATCGCGCGCAGCTGGGTCAGGAACAGCTGGGGCTCGGCCAG
>DAMABW010000694.1:0-1831 GCA_031999925.1 Massilia sp.
GCGCCGCGACGGCCTGACCGACACCGCGAACGCCATCGCCCTGGTTGCCGTGCAGGGCCCGAACGCCCGCGCCAAGGTCTGGGAAGTGCTGCCGCAAACGAAGGCGGCATCCGAAGCCATGAAACCCTTCAACGTCGTGATCGTGCCGGACACCGCCTTCGGCGAAGCGATGGTCGCACGCACCGGCTACACCGGCGAAGACGGTTTCGAGATCGGCGTGCCGGCCACCCAGATCGAAGCGTTGTGGAATGCCCTGATTGCCGCCGGTGTGAAGCCGGCCGGCCTCGGTGCGCGCGACACCCTGCGCCTGGAAGCGGGCATGAACCTCTACGGCCAGGACATGGACGACAGCGTGAATCCGCTCGACGCCGGCCTGGGCTGGACGATCGACCTGGTCTCGGAACGCGACTTCATCGGCAAGGCGGCCCTGCAAGCCAAGGGCCAGAACGCCCAGTTCGTCGGCCTGATCCTGCGCGAAAAAGGCGGCATCCTGCGCGCCCACCAGAAGGTCATCGCCGCGTCCGGTGCCGAGGGCGAGATCACCAGCGGCACCTTCAGCCCGAGCATGCAGCAGGCCATCGCCCTGGCGCGCGTGCCGATGGACGTGCAGGTCGGCGACACCGTCCACGTCGAGATCCGCGACAAGAAGCTGGCCGCCAGCGTGGTCAAGCTGCCTTTCGTGCGCAACGGCAAAGTGCTGGCTGTTTAACACCCGCGATACCCGATTTATAATCACGCACCATCCCAAACCAGGAGTCTTTTACATGAACATCCCAGCCGACCTGAAATACACCGAGTCCCATGAGTGGGTCCGCCTCGAAACCGATGGCACCCTGACCGTCGGCATCACCGAGTACGCACAGGACGCACTGGGCGACATCGTGTTCGTCGAACTGCCGCAGGTCGGCAAGACCTTCACCGCCGGCGACGACGCCGCCGTCGTGGAGTCGGTGAAAGCCGCCAGCGACATCTACGCGCCGGTCTCGGGCACCGTCACCGCCGTCAACCAGCCGGTCGCCGACGCCCCGGACTCGATCAACAGCGACGCCTACGGCGCCTGGCTGTTCAAGCTGCAGCCGCAAGACGCGAACGCGATCAACGGCCTGCTGGACGCCGACGCCTACGGCAAGACCACCGACAACTGATGCACCGCATGGGGACGGCTCGGCCGTCCCTTTTTGCATGAGCACTTGCATTCGCACTTCGCCGCACCCATCTCCACTTCCCCGGCGCCACCGCGCCAGCACTTTCTCTTGGCCATTACCATGACCCGCACCAGCCTCCTTGACCTCGAAGCACGCGATTCCTTCATCCCGCGCCACATCGGCCCCTCGGAATCCGAACAGGCAGCCATGCTGTCGACCCTCGGCTACGACACGCGCGAAGCGCTGATCGATGCCGTCGTTCCCGCCAACATCCGCCGCAAGGACACCCTGGACCTGGGCCAGTTCGTCGAACCGCGCAGCGAGGAACAGGCGCTGGCCACCCTGAAAGCGCTGGCCTCGAAGAACCGGGTCATGAAGTCGATGATCGGCCAGGGCTACTACGGCACCTACACGCCGAAGGTCATCCTGCGCAACATCTTCGAGAACCCGGCCTGGTACACCGCCTACACCCCGTACCAGCCGGAGATCTCGCAGGGCCGCCTGGAAGCCATCCTGAACTTCCAGCAGATGATCACCGACCTCACCGGCATGGGCATCGCCAACTCGTCGATGCTCGACGAAGGCACCGCCGCCGCCGAAGCCATGACCCTGATCCAGCGCATCGGCAAGTCGAGCTCGAAGGTGTTCTACGTGGCCGAGGACGTGCTGCCGCAGACCCTGGAAGT
>DAMABW010000695.1:0-1826 GCA_031999925.1 Massilia sp.
CTCGGTCAGCGAGCGCATCGCGGGCATGGAAGAAGCGCTCGGCGCGCCCCTGCTGGAACGCAACCGGCGCGGCGTGCGGCCCACGCCCGCGGGCGAGGCGCTGGTGCGGCATGCACGCTCCATCCTGGAAGGGGTCGAACAGATGCGCGGCGAGATGCGCACTTATGCCACGGGACTGAAGGGCCGCATCAGGCTGCTGTCGAACACGGCTGCCATGGCCGGCTTCCTGCCGCCGCGCCTGTGCCGGTTCCTGGCGGCGCATCCGGACCTGGCGATCGACCTCGACGAGCGGCCCAGCGTGCAGATCGTCCAGGCCCTGGCGGACAAGCGCGCCGACATGGGCGTGGTGGCCGACATCACCGACATGACGACGCTGCAGACCCACCTCATCGCGAGCGACCAGTTGGTCGTGGTCGTGCCGCATGGCCACCGGCTGGCGCGCCAGGACGGCGTGGCCTTTGCCGACATCCTGGCCGAGCCCATCGTGGGCATGGCGGACACCGCGCTCGAGACCCACCTGGCAGAACGCGCGGCACGCCTCGGGCGCGGGCTCAACTACCGCATCCAGCTGCGCAACACCGATCACGTCGCGACCTATGTGGAAGCCGGCATCGGCATCTCGATCATGTCGGCGGCGCTGGCCGCCACCATCCGGCGCGACCTGGCGACCTTGCCGCTGGCCGAAGCCTGGGCCGCGCGCCGGCTGTACCTGTGCGCGCGCAACTTCGCGGCCTTGCCGCCGCATGCGGGCCTGCTGGCACGGCAACTGCGGGAAGAAGAACACTAAAGGCGGGCCTGGCGCCCGCCACGGTCAGCGCGCCACCTGCTGCAGCTTGCGCTCGACGAAGCCCTGCAGTTCGGTCGACAGCGTGCCGGCCGCGCGCGCGCGGCGGTAGGCGTCGGCCGCCTCAGGGTTGCGCTTCTCGGCCTGCAGCGACAGGCCCAGGCCCATCCACCACACGCCGTTGTCCGGCGCGCTGCGCAGGGCGTTCTGGTACTGGTCGATGGCTTCGCGGTGGCGGTTCTGGCGTTGCAGGGCGCCGCCCAGGAAGGCGTGGTATTCGCCGTTGCCGTTCGCGTAAGGAAGGGTGCGCAGCAGGGTCTCGATGCCGCTGCCGCCGCGTTCGATCTGCAGGCGCGCCAGCAGCATCGCCATCGCCGGCTGACGCGCGTCGAGCGCCAGCGCGCCCTGCAGTTCCAGCACCGCTTCGTCGCTGCGCTTGTTTTCGACCAGCAGGCCGACCAGGGTCTGGCGGGCGGCATCGTGGCGCGGATTCACGCGCAGGGTCTGCTGGAGACCGGCGATCGCTTCGTTGACGCGGCCGTCCTGCAGGCTGGCCAGGGCGCGGCGATACGTGTTGTCGACGCGCTGGAGGTTGGTTTCGCTGCGGCCCTGGGTAGCTGCCGCGGCGCCCTCCTCTGCGCTCGCGCCAAGGGTGCCGGCGGCCAGTTCCTTGCGTTTCAGCGCGGCGACCCAGGCGGCGTCGGTGCGCGTCGTCGCCGCGGCCTTGTCCTGCTCGGCGCGCAGGCGGCGCTCGGCGGCGGCCCGTTCGCTGGCCGGCAGCGCGGCGATGCGGGCTTCCTCGGCGGCCCAGCGGCGCGCCAGGCGTGCCTGCTCGGCCTGGAAGCGCGCGTTGGCGACGGCCCAGGTGGTGGTGGATGGCGCGGGCGCGGCGGCACGCACAGGCGCACGGCGAACGGGGTTGTCCGAAGCCTGCACTGCCGGCTTGTGCGTTGCCGGCGCCGCCGCTTCGGGTTCGGGCGCGGCGGCCGTTTCCGGCTCGTCCGCCGGCGCGGGCGTGGCAGCGGGCGGCGCTACCTCGGCC
>DAMABW010000696.1:0-1825 GCA_031999925.1 Massilia sp.
GGCTCACCACCGAGGAGCTCTGGTGGAACGCCGGCGGCAAGCTGATGACGCATGCGCCGTCGACTTATAAAATCCCGGGCGTCTCGGACTGCCCGCGCGACTTCCGCGTGCGCCTGTTCGAGAACCGCAATGTCGAGGATTCGATCCACCGCTCGAAGGCGGTCGGCGAGCCGCCGCTGCTGCTGCCGTTCTCGGTGTTCTTTGCGCTGCGCGACGCGATTTCCAGCGTGGGCGGGCACAAGGTGAATCCGCCGCTGAATGCGCCGGCCACCAGCGAAGCGATCCTCGACGCCATCGCGGCGGTGGAAGCTGCCGCCCGTACGAGCGCGTGATGGAAGACTGGCTGACAGCCGCGCTGCGCGCGCCGGCCGTGCTGGTCACGGTCGCCATCGTCGAAGGCTCGGTGCCGAGGGAGCCCGGCGCCAGGATGGTCGTCACCCGCGACGGGCTGGCGGGCACCATCGGCGGCGGGCATCTCGAGCACCGCGCGATCGACGGGGCGCGCAGGATGCTGGAAGAGGGCGGGGCGCAAGGTGTTACCACTAAGCTGGAGCGTTTCGCGCTGGGACCGAGCCTGGGCCAGTGCTGCGGCGGGATTGCGCACCTGGTGTTCGAGGTCGTCGACCGCGAGCAGATGGCGCTGCTCGACAAGCGGCGCAACGAGGATACCTGGCGCCTGGTGGGGCTTGGCGGGGCGGATGCGCGTGGACCGGTCCACCCTGCCGCCCTGTTCGACGGCACGGGCCGTCATTTGATTGGCGCACCGG
Source organism: Massilia sp. (assembly GCA_031999925.1). GTDB lineage: Bacteria > Pseudomonadota > Gammaproteobacteria > Burkholderiales > Burkholderiaceae_D > Telluria. The sequence goes on from DAMABW010000696.1 coordinate 768, forward strand.
CGCCGGGATTCGACCGCACCCGCGGCACCCACGTCTTCACCGACGACGATGGCCGCCGCTGGCTGGCCGATGCCGTCTTCGCCCCGCGCGCCCACCTGATGCTGTTCGGCGCCGGCCACGTCGGCGCGGCCATCGTGCGGGCGCTGGCCGAGCTGCCTTGCCGCGTCACCTGGGTCGACGAGCGCGACGACATGTTCCCGGCCGCGATCCCGGCGAATGTCACGGTCGAAGCCACCGACACGCCGGAAGCCCTGGTGGCGCAGGCGGCCCCCGGCACCACTTTCCTGGTGATGACACACAGTCATGCACTTGACCTGCGCCTGTCGATTGCGATACTGTCGCGCGCCGACCAGGATTGGTTCGGGCTGATCGGGTCCGACACCAAGCGCCGCCAGTTCGAGCACCGCCTGCGCGAGCGCGGCATCGCGGACGAACGCATAGCCGCCATGGTCTGCCCGATCGGCCTGCCCGGCATTGCCGGCAAGGCCCCGGCCGTGATCGCGGTCGGCGTTGCCGCCCAATTGCTGACTGTCTGGGAGGCCGCCGCCGCTGCTGATGGCTATGCGTCCAGTCTCCCCCAAGCTTCTTCGGAAACCAAAGATGTCCACCGCACACCCTAGCGTGCAAGCCTACCGTGCCAGCTTGCTGCATTTTCACGCCGACCCGGCCTTTGCCGAACAGGCTTACTCCTGGCACACCGATGGCCTGCTCGTCATCGAAGACGGCCGCGTCAAGGCGGCCGGCGACTACGCGCAACTGAGCGCGACGCTGCCGCCCGGCCTGGAACCCGTCGACTACCGCGGCAAGATCATCACGCCCGGCTTCATCGACACCCACCTGCATTACCCGCAGACCGACATGATCGCCTCGCCCAGCGAGGGCCTGCTGCCCTGGCTGGAGACCTACACCTTCCCGACCGAGCGCCGTTTCGAAGATCCGGCGCATGCGCGCGCGACCGCCGAGTTCTTCCTCGACGAACTGGGTCGCTGCGGCACCACCACGGCAGTGGTCTACTGCACCGTGCATCCGGGTTCGGTCGACGCCTGTTTCGAGGCGAG
>DAMABW010000697.1:0-1821 GCA_031999925.1 Massilia sp.
GTATCAGCTTTTTTACAAATCAGCCCAGGCTTGCTCGAAAGATACGATTAGAATACTTTCTCCAAAATCCATCATAAAAACAGGGGAAACATGATCCGTTTGCCATTCGCGCTGGCTGCGCTATGCCTCGGCGCGTCCGCCTTTGCGGCCGAACCTTTCGACGACAAGTTCCGCCAGCTCGACGAGCTGCTGCCGACCGCAACGACGATCCGCACCGCCTCCGGCGCCCCCGGCCACGCCTACTGGCAGCAGCGCGCCGACTACACGATCCGCGCCACCCTGGACGAAGCCGGCCGCTCGATCAGCGCGGCCGAGACCATCACGTATCACAACAATTCCCCTGATACGCTCAACTACCTGTGGTTGCAGCTCGACCAGAACATCTACAAGCCCGACTCCGGCGCGCGCCGCACCGCCACCTCGGTCCCGCGCGACGCCTGGGCCAAGCCGCGTAGCCCGGAAGAAGGCATGAAGTTCGACGCCCTGCGCACGACCTTCGAAGCCCTCACCTTCGACGGCGGCTTCAAGATCACCGGCGTCAAGGCCGGCGGCCGCCAGCTGGCCCACACCATCAACGGCACGATGATGCGCATCGACTTGCCGACGCCGCTGAAGCCGGGCCAGCGCTTCGCTTTCGACGTCGAATGGAACTACAAGATCAACGAGCAGAAGGTGCTCGGCGGCCGTTCGGGCTACGAGAAGTTTGACGAAGACAAGAACGACCTGTTCGAGATCGCCCAGTGGTTCCCGCGCATGGCGGCCTACTACGACGTGTATGGCTGGCAGCACAAGCAGTTCCTGGGCGCCGGCGAATTCACGCTCGAATTCGGCGACTACGATGTCGAGATCACGGTGCCAAGCGACCACATCGTCGCTTCGACCGGCGTGCTGCAGAACCCGGGCTCGGTCTTGAGCGCCGCCCAGCGCGACCGCCTGGCGAAAGCAAAGAATTCGAAGAAGCCGGTGGTCATCGTGACCCAGGCCGAAGCGGAAGCGGCCGAAAAAACCAGGGCTACCGGCACCAAGACCTGGCGCTTCAAGGCCAAGAACGTGCGCGACTTCGCATTCGCGTCGAGCCGCAAGTTCATCTGGGACGCCCAGGGCATGAAGAGCGGCGACACCGACGTGATGGCGATGTCCTACTATCCGAAGGAAGGCAATCCGCTGTGGGAGAAATACTCGACCCAGGCCATCGTCCACACCATCGAGCAGTACAACAAGTATTCCTTCGACTACCCGTACCCGATCGCGATTTCCGTGAACGGCCCGGTGGGCGGCATGGAATACCCGATGATCTCGTTCAACGGCCCGCGTCCGACCAAGGACAAGAAGACCGGCGAAATCACCTATTCGAAGCGCACCAAGTACGGCCTGATCGGCGTGATCATCCATGAAGTCGGCCACAACTACTTCCCGATGATCGTCAACTCCGACGAGCGCCAGTGGACCTGGATGGACGAAGGTTTGAACTCCTTCGTGCAGACCCTGGCCCAGGAAGCCTGGGAAGAGCAATGGCCGGAAATGCGCGGCGAACCGCGCCTGATCACCGACTACATGAAGAGCCGTAACCAGGTGCCGATCATGACCAACTCGGAGTCGGTCCTCCAGTTTGGCAACAACGCCTATGCCAAGCCGGCCGCCGCACTCACCGTGCTGCGCGAAACGGTGCTGGGCCGCGAGCTGTTCGACTTCGCCTTCAAGGAATACGCGCGCCGCTGGAAGTTCAAGCGCCCAACCCCGGCCGACTTCTTCCGCACCATGGAAGACGCCTCGGGCACGGACCTCGACTGGTTCTGGCGCGGCTGGTTCTACACCACCGAC
>DAMABW010000698.1:0-1810 GCA_031999925.1 Massilia sp.
GCCGCAGCAGCATGGGTCACGACTGTGCTAAAATTTTTCATTGAAGACGTCCGTAAAGTGCGGCATTGACACGGAATTTGACACGGAATTACCTGGCTGCGCCCGTCACCCTGGCCAGCCGCGGCACAAGAGACAGCACGATTGAACACTCCCTGATCGCAAGGCGGATCACGAAGAGTTGCCGAACTGAATCAAATTCTGCACATAAATCCTTGAACTAGCAAGATAAACCGCGTCCTGCAGCAGGTGCGGCGTGTTGCATTCCTGCCCGTGCGTCTACCTGTCGTCCGCATCCGTTAATTCTCATTCAACTGTTACAGAATACCTATATGGCACTCCTGAAGATCCTGCGCTATCCCGACCCACGCCTGCATAAGATTGCCCAGCCGGTGAGCGAATTCGACGAGCGCCTTGCCACCCTGGTGGCCGACATGGCCGAGACGATGTACGACGCGCCGGGCGTCGGCCTGGCCGCCACCCAGATCGACGTGCATGAGCGCGTGATCGTGATCGACGTGTCGGAAACCCATGACCAGTTGCTGGTCTTCGTCAACCCGGAAATCACCTGGGCCAGCGACGAGAAGCAGGTCTACGACGAAGGCTGCCTGTCGGTGCCGGGCATCTACGACGGCGTCGAACGTCCGGCCCGCGTGAAGGTGCGCGCCCAGGATGCGAAAGGCGACTTCTTCGAGATGGAATGCGATGGCTTGCTGGCCGTCTGCATCCAGCACGAAATGGACCATTTGATGGGCAAGGTCTTCGTGGAATACCTGTCGCCGCTGAAGCGCAACCGCATCAAGGCCAAGTTGCAGAAGGAAGAGCGCGGCATGGAACGCGAAGCCGCCCTGCGCGCCGCCGGCCGCCGCTACTAAGGCGCCGCGCATGAAAGTCGTTTTCGCCGGCACGCCGGAGTTTGCCGCGGTCGCCTTGCGTCAATTGATTGCCGCCGGCTTCGAGATTCCCCTGGTACTGACCCAGCCCGACCGTCCGGCCGGGCGCGGCATGCAACTGCAAGCCTCCGCCGTCAAGCAGGTGGCGCTCGAGCATGGCATCGCCGTGGCGCAGCCGCTGTCGCTGCGCATGGACAGCAAGGACCCGCAGCGCGCGCTGGAAGCGTCCGAAGCCCACGCTCGCCTGAACTCGCTCGATTATGACGTGATGGTGGTGGCGGCCTATGGCCTGATCCTGCCGCGCAGCACGCTCGACATCGCGCCTTGCATCAATATCCACGGCTCCCTGCTGCCACGCTGGCGCGGCGCCGCACCGATCCACCGCGCGATCGAAAGCGGCGACGTCGAGACCGGCGTGACCATCATGGGCATGGAAGAAGGACTGGATACCGGGCCGATGATGCTGATCGAGCGTGTGGCGATCGAGGACAGCGATACCACCGGCAGCCTGCACGACAAGCTGGCGGCACTGGGCGGCGGCATGATCGTCGAGGCCTTGCGGCGCATGGAGCGTGGCGAGTTGACCTCGACGCCGCAGCCGGAAGATGGCGTGACCTATGCGGCCAAGATCGCCAAGGAAGAAGCGAAGCTCGACTTCGCGCTGCCGGCGGTGGCGTTGTGGCGCAAGGTGCGGGCTTTCAATCCCTTCCCTGCGGCGCAAGGCACGGTGAACGGGACGGCGGTGAAGATCTGGAATGCGCAGCCGGTCGAGGGTTTCGGGCCGGCGGGCAAGGTACTCTCGGCAAATGCGCAAGAGGGCATCGTGGTGGCCTGCGGCGACGGTGCGCTTCGTTTGTTGGAGTTGCAGAAGCCGGGCGGCAAGCGTTTGCCGGCGGCGGAGTTCCTTAAGAGTTTTCCGC
>DAMABW010000699.1:0-1794 GCA_031999925.1 Massilia sp.
GGCGCCGGCAAGACCACCCTGCTGCGCACCCTGATCGGCCTCCTGAAGCGCGACAACGGTTCCATTTCCATCGACGGCGTCGACCCGGAACAGGACCCGCTCGCGGTCCGCCGCAACATCGGCTTCCTGACCGACCAGTTCGGGCTCTACGAGCGCTTGTCCACGCGCGAATACCTGGCCTATTTCGGTGAGCTGAACGGCATGGGCGGCGCCGCGCTGAACAGCCGCATCGACGAAGTCTCGGAGTTGCTGGCGATGGACGACATCCTCGAACGGCGCGCCAAGGGCTTCTCGCAGGGCCAGCGCATCAAGGTGGCCCTGGCGCGCACCCTGCTGCACCGCCCGCGCCACCTGCTGCTCGACGAACCGAGCCGCGGCCTGGACGTGATGGCCACGCGCGCCCTGCGCCATGCGCTCACGGCGCTGCGCAAGGACGGCTGCTGCGTAATCATGGCCACCCACGTGATGCAGGAAGTGACCCACCTGTGCGACGACGTGATCGTCATCGCCAAGGGCCATACCGTGGCCCAGGGCTCGCCCGAAGAACTGTGCCGGCGCACCGGCATCGCCAGCCTGGAAGACGCTTTCGTCAGCCTGGTCGGCACCGAGGAAGGAATCGCCGCATGAAGTCCACGAATCCAAAGCCGACGAATGTGAAGCCCACGAATGTGAAGCCGAAGTTCCTGGTTGTCCTGGTCAAGGAGTTGCGCGAGACCCTGCGCGACAAGCGCACCCTGGGCCTGCTTGCTTTGTTCACCTTCATGTACCCGCTGATGCTGGGCTTCTTGCTGAACAAGACCATCGACCGCGCCACCAAACCGGAGCGCGATGGCGTCAAGGTGGCCGTGATCGGCTCCAGCATGGCGCCGACCCTGATGACCCAGCTCAAGCAGCGCAACGTCACCATCGTCGACACCAAGCCGCTCGACGAAGAGGCGATCGGCGAACTGCTGCGCACGGAAAAGTATCCGGTGGTGCTGCGCCTGTCCGACAAGTTCACCGAGAACTACGCGGCGATGCGTCCGGCGCGCGTCGAGCTGTGGTACGACTCGGCCGACGAGAACTACACGCAGCGACGCGAGGTCGAGGAAGTGCTGGAAGCGTATGGCGCGAACGTCGCCAGCGCGCGCCTGCTGGCGCACGGCGTGTCGCCGGCGACGCTGGCGCCGATCCAGGTGCAGCGCTTCGACACCGGCACGAATGCCTCGCGCTCGGCCGGCTTCATCGGCAGCATCCTCGGCATCCTGTTCCTGCCGGCCTTTATCTGCGGGATGTCGACCGCGGTTGACATCACCGCCGGCGAGCGCGAACGGCGTTCGATGGAAGTGCTGATGGCGCAACCGGCGCGCGCCTGGGAACTGGTGACCGGCAAGTGGCTCACCGCCGGCGTGCTGGCGATTGCCGGCGTCACGCTGGAACTGGCGCTGGCGCATGCCATCCTGTCCTGGATGCCGCTGGAAGAAATCGGCATGTCCTGGGCCCTGACCTGGGCCGACCTGGTGCTGGTATGCGTCGCCTCGATTCCGCTGTGCCTGTTCGCGGCCGGCCTGCAGATCGCGCTGGCGATGAACGCCAAGTCGTTCAAGGAAGCGCAGAGCGTGCTGAGCATCGCGATGCTGGTGCCGCTGGTGCCGGGCGTGGTCATCTCGATGATGGAACTGAAGACCGCCGACTGGATGTACATGGTGCCGATGCTGTCGAACCAGACCCTGCTGCGCGAGATGGCGAAGGGCATCGAGATCGGCGTGTGGCCGGTGGCGATGACCTTCCTGTCCTCGACGCTCGCGGCGGCGA
>DAMABW010000700.1:0-1788 GCA_031999925.1 Massilia sp.
CGCTGCTGAGCTGGTTGCGCACGGTGCTCGGCGATACCAGCAGGCGTCCCGCGATCTCCTTGTATTGCAGGCCCTGGGCCGCCAGCACCGCGCAGCGCCGCTCGGCCGCCGTCAGGCCGTGCGCGCTTTCGCTGCGGCGGGTAACCGACAGGGTCAGCACCGCCTGCTCGAGCCTGGCGCGGATGTGCAGCCGCTGCCCGGCGTACTCCATGCCCGGATGGCTCCGGAGCGCAGCCAACAGCGCGGCCGGCAGGAAGGGCGGCGACCACTGCGGCCATTCTTCCTGCATCAGGGCGATCGCTTCCTCGACCGCGAAATACAACCTGCCCTGCTGCGAGCTGAGTAGCGTTACCGTGGCATGCAGGTGCAGGCGCGCGGCGTTCAGGCGCACATTGATCTGGCGCGCCTGGAGCAGGTGCGGCAGGGCCTGGTTGACGATCTGCTCGGCGCTGCCCAGGAAAGCCTGGCGGCGCTGCGCACGCCAGAAGGAAATCACCGTCAGCCTGTCCTGCACCAGGCGGTTGGAGACCCAGGTCAGCGAATGCGCGGTTTCGTACTTGCGGCAGTAGGCCAGCACGTTCGGATCGTCGGTGGTGCGCGCGATGTCGGTGGCGACGCTCTTGCCACGCTGGCGGAACGAGGCCGCCAGGGCGGGATCGCTGGTCTTGATCGTGCCGTTGACGAGGATGAGTTCCTCGCCCAGCGTACTCTGGCGAGCGCTGATGCGTTCCGCAGGCATGTTGTGGAGGTGGGCGCCGGTCGGGATCAGGCGCTCGCCGAAAATCCCGAGGTCGCCGATCAGCGCCGACTCAAAGGACAAGTCTTGCCGGAAGCGGCGCAGCATCTCGCCGTTGCATGCGGCCGCCGCGCTACCTTGGGCAATGTCGTAGATATCGAGGATGAGCTTACTTGAATTGTCCATCGTGGCAGGGTGTGAGTAGAATCCGCAGAGCGTTATCCCAAGGTCAACATTAATTGTATTCGGGATAATTTTCTACAGCAACTTTTGGTTTGTCCATAGGCCAGACGTACTATGGATATTGCAAAGATGACATTGAATAATGGCTGGGATGACTAATGACTCCTCCCACCGTCCATGACCTTGCCCCCTCGTTCGATACTTGCCCTGGCAGCCCTGCTGCTCACCCTCGCTGCATGCGGCAGAAAAGACAGCGCCGACATCGCGGCGCCTGCCGGCCATGCCAAGGAGCAGACAGAACGCAAACTCACCGGCAACGGCATCGACATCGAGGAAGGAGGCGGCTTCCTGCTGCCGCGCCAACCGCTGCCGCCGTTCGAGCGCCATACCGTGCTCGACCAGTCCCGGAACCACCGCACGAAGGACCGGACGGAAACGACGCAGGTCGACAAGCAGGCATACAACGCGCTACTGATGGTCGACGGCATTGCCGTTACCGACCCGTCCACCCGCCAGCCCTGCTGACGATGGACTTCCACGCCCTGCAGCCTGCGCCGAAGCCGGCGTCCTGATCCGGAGAACCAACGATGGTCAAGCTCCCTATCCCTGCCCGCCATGTGTCGGCGGCGACCTTCCTCGCCCTGGCCCTGGCCGGCTGTGCGGCGCCCGGCCTACCTGGCCAGGCCGGCACCGACGCCTCCATCGGCGCGCCTGCTGCCGGTTCTTCGGTGCCCGCCGTCTTCACCGTCGGCGGCAACGTCACGCTGCGGCGTGCTGCCCCGGCACGCCACCCGCGCTACCCGGACCTGCCGGCCATCGAGTCGGCCGCCGAATGGCAAGCCCTGGACAGCCTGGTACGCACCCTGTTT
>DAMABW010000701.1:0-1787 GCA_031999925.1 Massilia sp.
CGGACGGTCGATCAGGCGCGAGGTGAGGGTTTCTTTTTCGGAAGGACGGCCTTCGCGCTTGAAGAAACCGCCCGGGATTTTACCGGCTGCGTACGTTTTCTCGATGTAGTCGACGGTCAGGGGGAAGAAGTCCTGGCCTGGCTTCGCGTCTTTTTTCGCGACCACGGTAGCCAGCACGACGGTGTCTTCGACCGAGACGATGACGGCACCGGATGCCTGACGGGCGATTTCACCGGTTTCCAGGGTGACGGTGTGTTGGCCGTACTGGAAGGTTTTCGTAACTTTATTAAACATGGGTAATCCCTTTCTATTTGCCGACAGATTTTCAGGAGCTGTCGTTCACCTCATTACTGACGCCCGGACAGCGGCGCTTTACTTCAAAAACAACGGACGCTCAAACAAAAAATGCCCGCGTCAGCAACACTGGCGCAGGCATTTCATCGTTAAACCGACTGGCGCAAAGATTACTTACGCAGGCCGAGTTTGGCGATCAGGTCACGGTAACGGTTCAGGTCTTTACCCTTCAGGTAAGCCAGCAGGCTCTTACGACGGTTGACCATCATGATCAGGCCGCGGCGCGAGTGGTGGTCTTTCTGGTGGGCTTTGAAGTGGCCGTTCAGTTCGTTGATGCGTGCGGTCAGCAGTGCAACTTGCACTTCCGGCGAGCCGGTGTCGTTCTGGCCACGAGCGTTGTCCGCGATGATCGCGGCTTTGTTGATGTTTTCTACGGACATGATGTTACCTTTCACATGCGGTGCAAGAGTCGGAACCCAGCGCACCGTGATTGTTCATAATGCTGCCCAAAACGGACAGACCCGCCAGTATATGCGAAAACAGTTGGCGTCACCAGCATTTACCGCCGCGAAGCTGGGGCATCATGGAGTCCTCAGCCATTTTTCGAGGTGAATGATGCATAAAATGATAAAAATGGCAATGTTGTGCGCGGCAATCGTGCTGGCCGGCTGCGTCGGTCCCTTCATGCGCGAAGTGCCGAACCCGGGCGAACCGGTTGCCGCCGTTACCGCCAAGCTGGGCCAGCCGACGGGCAGCTACCCTGCCCCGGAAGGCGGCCAGATGCTCGAATACGCCACCGGGCCGATGGGGCAATTTACCTGGATGGCGCGGATTGGACCGGATGGGAAGCTGGTGTCTTACGAGCAGGTGCTCACCGGCGAGAAGTTCGCGACGATCAAGATCGACAAGGCCACCAAGGCCGACGTGCTGAGCACCATCGGGCGCCCGGCGGAGCGCTCGGGCGTGGCCATGCACAACTACGAGGTCTGGTCGTACCGCTACAAGGAAGCCGGCGTCTGGAATTCGCTGATGCACGTGCACTTCGACCAGGCCGGCATCGTGCGCCTGATGCAGAACGGGCCCGATCCGATGTTCGAGCCGCGCGAACGCTTCAGCTGGTAAGCGACTGCCTTGGAGATAGGTTTTTAGCGGGCGGCCTGCTGGCGGCCGCCGTCGCTGCGCACGAACGCTTCCACCGCGTCGAGCGTCGGCGCCAGCGTGTGCAGCGAGCGCGACAGCGATGCGACCAGGGTCGCATGGTTGACGCCGTCGTAGTACAGCTCGCGCACCGGCACATGCTTTTCGCGCAGGCGCCTGGCGAGGGCGCCGGTGTTGCGCACCGGGTTGACCGTCTTGTCTTCGTAGGCCGCAATCAGGAGGGCCGGCGGCGCGCCGGCGCTGACATGCTTCACCGGCTGCGAATCGGGCGGCGTATCCGGATAATTGAATACCGGACGCGTGGTCTTGTTCTGCACCGGCAGGAAATCGTAGGG
>DAMABW010000702.1:0-1779 GCA_031999925.1 Massilia sp.
GAGGGCATGGCGGCCGTCGCGATCGATGCGGTGGAGCGCATCGTCAGCCTGCGCGACGCGGCAACCGACGGCAAGGGCGCCATGGCCTGGGAAGGACGGGCGATTCCCCTGCGCGACCTGCGCGCGTCGGCCAAGGATGGCGCGGGCGGCGACGTGATGGTGGTGCGCGCCAGGGGCGCTCAGGCCGCTTACATCGTCGCGCGCGTGCACCTGCTGGTGCCGCCCGGCGCGGGGCGGATCTACAGCATGGGAGGCCCCGCGGCCAAGTGGGCCTTCATCACCACCGGCGACGATGCCGGGCAGGCCAGCTACCGCATCGTCGACCTCGACGCCCGGGCGGCCTGAAGCCGACTGCGCAATGCATAGGCCGGACAGGGTGGTCTATGGTGTAGCAGGGAGCGTCGGCGGCGCGCCGCTTCCTGAGCCCCGTCAATGCCGGCCCGCCGTCCCGATGGGAGCATGCATCTTGGTCTTCAGCAACTTTGCGGAGAGCACATGGATGAGCTTCTGCGGTATTTCGAGGAAGAGCTGGGCCTGTTCGGACACTTCGCACGCGAGTTCGCGCGCCGCTATCCGAAGCCCGCCGGCGCCCTCCACCTGGCCGGCGACAGCATCGAAGACCCGGGCGTCGCGCGCCTGATCCAGTCGGTGGCGCTGCTGAGCGCGCGCATCCACAAGCGGCTCGACGACGATTACCCGAAGTTCACCGAGTCGCTGCTCGAAAGCCTGTATCCGCATTACCTGCGGCCCTTGCCTTCGTACGCCGTCGCGCGCCTGGCCGAGGACGGGGCCAGCGGCGGCGAATGCGCCGTGCTGGCGCGCGGCACGGCCTTGCGCAGCGCGCCGGTCGAGGGCACGGTCTGCCAGTTCCGCACCGTGTATCCGGTACTGGCCGGACCGCTACGCGTGCTGCGCGCCGGCTTCACGGCGCCGTTCGCCGCCGCCAGGGCGCCCGGCGCCGTGCGCTTGCCGCGCGGCGTGCACGCCTGCATCGCCATCGAATTCGACCTGCGCGGCAGCGTCGCCGCGCTGTGTGCGCGCGGCGTCGACCGCGTGCGCCTGTTCGTCGACGCCGACGCCGGGCTACGCGCGGCCCTGCTCGACGCCCTGTTCATCGGCGCCGCCGGGGCCTGGGTCCAGGCCGGGGAGGGCGCCTGGCTGCCGCTGGCGCGCCCGCCGCTGCAACTGGCCGGCTTCGCCCCCGAGGATGCGATCCTGCCCGACAGCGGCCGCTCGCATCCCGCCTTCCGCCTGCTGACCGAATACTTCAGCTATCCCGAGAAATTCGCTTTCGTCGAGGTCGACCTCGCTGCCATCGCGCGCGCGCTGCCGCCGGCCTGCGCGCGTTTCACGCTGCACCTGCCGCTACGCGCGCCGGCCGCCGATACCCCGGAGGCACGCCTGCTGGCGCCGCTCGCGGCGGAGCACCTGCTGCCCGGCTGCACGCCGGTGGTCAATCTGTTTCGCAAGGCCGGCGATCCGATCCAGCTGACCCATACCCGCGCCGACTACCCGCTGGCCGCCGATGGGGCGCATGCGGCCTGCTACGACATCCACAGCATCGACCGGGTGCGCCTGGTGCGTGAAACGCGCGGCGTGCACAGCGTCACCGAGTTCGCGCCGCTGTACGCGCTGCGCCACGATGCCCCGGCAGCGGGCGCCGCACACTTCTGGGTGGCGCGACGCGACGAGGAGCTGGCCCGGATCAGTCCCGGCCACGAGGTGCGGCTGGCGCTGGTCGACGCCGCCTTCCGGCCAAGCGAGGCGGCCGGCGCCACG
>DAMABW010000703.1:0-1774 GCA_031999925.1 Massilia sp.
GTTCGGCCAGGTATCTTCACATCAGCGATCGAGCGGATACCCCGGCCGGTGCATGCGAAACAGCTGCTCCGGCGTGATCGCGAAATAGTCCGCCGGCCCGCCGCCGCGCAGGATGTGCCCCGCGCCGGCGGTGTCGTAGATGCCTTCCTTCAGCAAATGGCGCGCAATGTGCACGCCCACCACCTCGCCCAGCACCAGCCGGTTACCGGTATCGCTGCCGGCCGTGGTCTGCAGCGGGATGACCTGGGTGACCCGGCATTCGAACGCGACCGGCGACTCCGCCACGCGCGGCGTCCTGACCACGCGTGCCGGCGCCGGCGTCAGCCCGGCCAGTTCGAACTCGTTGACCTCGGGCGGCGCCGGCGCGCAGCTGACGTTCATCGCTTCGGCCAGCGGACGCGTGGCCAGGTTCCACACGAATTCGCCGGTGGCCTCGATGTTGTTCAGGGTGTCCTTGCGGCCCTGGCTGGAAAAGCCGATGATCGGCGGGACGTAGTTGAACGCATTGAAAAAGCTGTAGGGCGCCAGGTTCAGGATGCCGTCCGCACTGCGGCTGGAGATCCAGCCGATCGGGCGCGGGCCGACGATGGCGTTGAAGGGGTCGTGCGGCAGGCCGTGGCCGCGCGCCGGTTCGTAGAAGTGGTAGTCCTGGGTCACGTGAGCGTTCCGATGTCGATGGCAGATGCCCTATTCTGCCAAAGGATGCGAATCGCTGCCGGACGCGCCCTCAGGCCAGGCCGGCGCTGCGCAGCGCCACCCGCGCCGCCGCCAGGTCCCAGGCCGCGGTGCCGACGCTCTTGAACACCACCGGCCGCGCCGGGTCGGCCGCGGTGCGCAGGGAGGCGCCGAGCGAACGCACGCGCGACCAGTCGACGCCGGCCCGCAGCAGGTCGCCGGCTTCGTGGCGCGCACCAGGCGGGTCGTCGGCATACAGGTCGCTGCCATGCAAGGTCGTGGCGCCCAGTTCCGCCATCTCCGGCCGGAAGGCGCCGACGCCGATCACCAGGCAGCCGGGCCGGGGCGCTTCGTCGTACACCGGTTCGAGGCTGGTGGTCAGCGTGATCACCACGTCCATCGCTGGAGGATCGACCGGAAGTGGTTGCAGGTGCGCATGCAGATGCCGGTGCGATTCGCAGAAACGCACGGCGGCATCCCGCGTGCGCGCCCGCACCCAGACCTGGGCCTGCGGGTGCAAGGCTTGCAGGGCCTGCACGTGGTAGCGCGCCTGGACGCCGGTGCCGACGAGCAGGACGTGCCGTGGCGCATGCGGCAGCAACTGGCGGATCGCCAGCATGCTGACGGCGGCGGTGCGGCGGCCGGTGACTTCCGGGCCGTCGAGCACGCAGCGCACCTGGCCGGTGGCCGTGTCGCATACCGTCACCGCGCCGTGGATGGCCGGGAGACCGATCCCCGGATTCCTGGGATGGACGTTGACCAGCTTGTGAATCGCGATGTCCGGCGCGGCAGCGGGCATGCTGAGCATCACCGCACCGGAACCCAGCGGCACCACCAGCCGCTCGGGGCTGCGAATGGCGCCCGCTTCGAGCTCCCCGGCCGCCGCGGCGACGGCCTCGACCAGTGCGGCGAAGTCGAGGGCGGCGGCGGTTTGCTCGCGGTCGTAAGCGATGGGCTTGCTGGAACGGATGGCGGCCGGATCGATGTCATGCATGCGGTTTTCCATGGCGGGCTGGGGACCGGTCCATGATGGCCGATTGTTGAATTTTGCGCAACAAGCAGCCGGTCCGCGCGCGTCCGCTTCAGTGCACGAACGAGC
>DAMABW010000704.1:0-1771 GCA_031999925.1 Massilia sp.
TTGTGGCATCGTGGCTCATGCCGGCGATTGTAGCGCCTGGGCCCGCATGTGCGGCGGCGCGGCGGGAAATGCCTCAGTTCGTTTCCGCACAGACCGAACAGGACGACGCGCCTACGCTGGGGTTTCTTTCAGTAAGTACGCAGGTGCCCCATGCAGAAAATCATTACCACGCTCGTCTCCGCCGCTTTCGCCGGCGCCGCTTCCTTCGCATCTGCCCAAGTTTCGGCTCCTGCCCAGGTTCCACCAGCTGTTCAACCCGGCGCACCAATGGCCGCGCCGGCCCAACCGGGCCAGGCCGCCGCCCCGCTCGACGCCGCCGCCGAGCGCGCCGAATTCGAGCGCCTGTTGCGCGCGCAAGTCCTGCTCGACCGCCTGCATTTGTCGCCGGGCGAAATCGATGGCGCCTATGGCTCGAACATGCGCCAGGCCCTCACCACTTTCCAGAAAACCCGCAACCTCGAAGCCCACGGCAAGCTCGACGACGCCACCTGGAACGCCCTCAACCAGGACACCACGCCGACCCTGACCGCCTATGTGCTGACCGGCGAAGATGTCGATGGTCCCTTCGTGAAAATTCCCGAAGACATGATGGAAAAGGCCAAGCTCGACAAGCTGGGCTATGCCTCGCCGCTCGAAGGCCTGGGCGAAAAATTCCACGCCAGCCCCGACCTGCTGGCGCGCCTGAACCCCGGCAAGGATTTCAGCCGCGCCGGCGAACAGATCGTGGTGCCGGCCGTGCACGGCGGCGCCCCGCTGCCGCAGGCGGCCAAGGTCGTGGTCAGCGACAGCCGCAAGGTGCTGATGCTGTTCGACGCGACCGACCGTTTGATCGCGCAGTATCCGGCCTCGACCGGCAGCGAGCACGATCCCCTGCCGGTGGGTAACTGGACCATCGAGGGCGTGCACCCGAACCCGACCTACCACTACAATCCGAAACTGTTCTGGGATGCCGACCCCGGCCACAAGAAGGCGACCGTCGCGGCCGGCCCGAACAATCCGGTGGGCGTGGCCTGGATCGACCTGTCCAAGCCGCACTACGGCATCCATGGCACACCGGTGCCCAAGTTTATCGGCAAGACCGAGTCGCACGGCTGCATCCGCCTGACCAACTGGAGCGCCGCCGAAGTGGCGCAGGTGGTGGGCGCCGGTACCAACGTGGTGCTTCAACAATAAGCGCAGGCAATCACAAGTCGTTTTACTGAGCGGAGGTAGGTCATGAGGTGGCTGGTCACTTTCTTGCTGGGCGTGCTGGTGGGTGCGGGTGGGCTGTTCGTCTACCTGCGCGAGATCGCGGATGCGCCGGACCCGATCATCACCGACGGCGGCGCCCTGCCCGCGCCGCCGGCCGCTCCCGCGGCGGGGGCCGGTGCGGGTGCGGCGGACACCGTCCAGACCGACCTGGTCGACGCCGACCTGCCGATCCGCCCTGCCCCGCAAGCCTCGACCGGCACCCCGTCCGCACCGGAACTGACCGCCGACGGCAACATGCCGGGCAAACTGCTGATGCCGGTCGAGGGCATCGCGTTTGCGCAACTGACCGACACCTTCGACCAGCCGCGCGGCCAGGAACGGCATCACGAAGCGCTGGATATCATGGCGCCGACCGGCACGCCGGTGCGCGCCGCCGGCGATGGGCGGGTGGTAAAGCTGTTCAACAGCAAGCCGGGTGGCATCACGCTGTACCAGTTCGATCCTGCCGAGAAGCATGCCTACTATTACGCGCATCTGCAGCGGTATGCGGACGGCGTGAAGGAAGGCATGCAGGTCAAGC
>DAMABW010000705.1:0-1768 GCA_031999925.1 Massilia sp.
GGCGCCGGTGCCCAGCACCAGTACCGCCAGGGCCCGCGCATTCGCGCGCTTCCACCAGATGCGCGGCGTCATCCAGGCCGCGGCAACCAGCGTCAGGACCAGCGCCGCGCCGAAGCAGGCGAGCGCGGTCAGTAGCGGCGACATCGCTCAGCCCTCGACGCGCAGCACGTAATGGCCGGCGACGATGTGGTGCCCGTTCGGCACCAGGTAGGGCGCGTCCGGCGAATTGTTCTCGATGGCGGCGACAAACCCCATCCGCTCGTCGAGGTGGAACAGGGCCTGGGTCGGCGCCAGGCGCGCGACACGGAAACCGTCCGGGCCGGCCTCGATGCTGGCGGCGGTGCGCGACAGGCCGAGACGGTCGGCGCTGCCGGCGTCGATGCCATCCGAACCGCGCAGGCAGCCGGCGGCGTCCAGCACGCGCAGCACGGCCAGGGCCGGCGCGCCGCGTCCGAAGGCGATGCGCGCGCCGCCCGGCACCGGCGCCGAGGGCGTCTGCGGCAGGCAGACCAGGGCGCTGTAGCGGTCGGCCATCTCCGGCGCCGGCGCCAGCACGCGCAGGTCGACGCCGTCGGTCGGCGCAAAGCGGTTCGGCACGGCGATGCGCTGGCGGCCGTCGGAACCGATGGCATATACCTCGTCTGCCTCGTCGACCGCGAAGCCGATCAGGGTATCCTTGCCCGGCGCGCCGGCGGCGAGATTGTGCTTGATGCCGAATTCGAGCAGGCCGGCGCCGGTGTCGCGGTAGCGGCTCAGGCGCGGCAGGGCCAGCGCGGCGAGGGCGATGCGCTGGCGTGCCACCGGCGCATAGGTCGCTTCCTCGGCGGCCGGGCGGGCGCGGTGCAGCGCCGGCGTGGCGGTGAGCTCGGCATCGTCGAGGGTGCGGGCGCGGGTCTTCCAGACGGCCGGCGCACGCGAAGGAGCGGGCGGGGCGCTGACCGGACGGGCCGGCGCGGCAGCGGGCGTGCCCATCGCATTCGCGCTGCGCGCGATTTTAAAGAGCAGGCGGCCGGCATTGCCCGGCGTTTCGCCATGGCGCGCACGGATCGTGTAGTAGCCGGCAGCGGCATCGAAGCTGCACTCGAAGGCATCTTTTGGGCGCACATGCACTTCCATCGGCGTGTCCGGTCCGTCGTTGATGAGGAGGATGGCGCCGTCGAGCGCGAAAGGCCAGCCGGGCACGGCGTGGGTGGCGCTGGCGGCGTCGTGGCCGAGCACCGTCAGGCGCTGGCCCGGATACACCGGGCAGACGGTCTGCCAGATGGCGCTGTCGCGCGAGACGCTGACCGTGTACTGCACCTGCTCGCCGGGCGCCGGCAGGTAGACGGCGTGGCCGAACTTGACCTCGACCTGGCCCGGCTCCAGTTGCTCCGAGCCGACCACATGGTAGCGCACCTCGTCGGCGCCGAGCAGGTCGCCGAAGTCCTTCTGGTGCAGCGACTGCAGGGTTTGCGCCAGGTCGCGCACGCGCGCGCCGCGGGTCAGGTGGCGGTCGTCGTCGACCTCGTCCTGCGGCAGCACCAGCGTGATGTGCGAGAAGCAGCGGGTGGCGGCGCGGCCGCGCTGCTCGCGCGGCGAGCGCTCCAGCAGGTCGCGCAGCAGCGGGCGGCGCGCAAACAGCGCCAGGCCCGGTGCCTGCCACAGCGCTTCGGCATTGAACACATCGTTCACCTTGCCCAGGGATTCGTGTTGGACGTAGACCGGCATGATTAACTCTCCTTTGAAGATGGGGCTGCGGCGCCAAACGCTAGCAGGGGGAAGATGAAAA
>DAMABW010000706.1:0-1762 GCA_031999925.1 Massilia sp.
GCGGTGCCGACGATGACCAGCGCCACCAGCACTTCGAGCAGGGTAAAGCCGCGGTCTGGACGGGTGTTCATTGGGCGCCTTCGCTGCCAGGATCGACGACGGTGAAGTGGCCGACGCCGTCGGCCTGGATCGCCACGCTGTAGTTGCCGTTGGCGATGGTTAGACGGAAAGGCTTGTGCACGGGTTCGCGCCCGAAGGTGATGCGCAACAAGTCGTTGCTGGCGCCGCCGGTATTGGCGATCGGCGGATCGAGCAGCAGGCGCAGCGGCGCGTTGCGGAAGGGCCGCTCGCGCAGCAAATCGTCCTGGTTCATCGCGGCCCAGCCGCTTTCGTTGCGCACCATGAAGCGGTAGCGCTCGGGCGTGGCCTCGAAGGCCACTTCGCGGTTGCGCACGATGGCTTCGTCGCGCGCGATCTGCAGCAGCAGGGTCAGGCGCTTGGCCTCGTTGTCGAGGTCCTGGCGCGGGCTGGGAATGGCGTTGAGCGACGCCATGCCCAGTGTGATGCCGATAATGACCATCACGACCAGGATTTCGACCAGCGTGAAGCCGGCGCCGGCACGACGCCTGCGGCCGGTATTGCTGCGCGGCGCCGCGACGGCAGCCATGGTCAAGCGTTACTGCTGCCAGGAACCGACGTCGGCATCTTCGCCTTCGCCACCGGCCTGGCCGTCGCCGCCGAACGAGAACACGTCGACTTCGCCATGCAGGCCGGGTTGCAGGTACTGGTAGGGGTTACCCCATGGATCTTTCGGCAGACGCTCGACATAGCCGCCTTCTTTCCAGCCGTTGGCGGACGGGCCCGAGGTCGGTTTCGTGGTCAGGGCTTGCAGGCCCTGTTCGGTGGTCGGGTAGCGCTGGTTGTCGAGCTTGTAGAGCTTGAGTGCCTGCATCAGGGTGGCGATGTCGGTCTTGGCGGCCACCACACGCGACTCGCCGGTACGGCCCAGCACCTTCGGCAGCACGAGGGCGCCGAGAATGCCGATGATGACCACGACCACCATGATTTCAACGAGGGTGAAGCCGCGCGCGAAACGGCGGCCAGCTGCACGGTGCGAAACGATCTGCATAGTCAATCTTGGATAAGTGGATCGGAGCAATCGGCTTAGTATAAAGCGGATTACGGACAGCGGCCATCGTGAATGTGTCGCGGTGCGCCGGCAGGGTGACGCATTGTATTGCAGAGCTTCAGGGCGCGCACCTCAAACGTGTACGGCGCGTTGGGCGCAGACGGGGCAAGCCGGATTGCGGGCGGCGCCGATGCTGGTCCATTCCATCGCGCGGCCATCGAGCATGAGTAGCCTGCCGGCCAGCGGCTGGCCCACGCCCATGACCAGCTTCAACGCCTCGGCGGCCTGGACCGCGCCGACGATGCCGACCAGCGGCGCGAACACGCCCATCGTGCTGCAGGCAACATCCTCGAAACCGCTGTCTTCGGGGAAGACGCAGGCATAGCATGGGCAATTTTCCTGGCGCATGTCGAACACCGACAACTGGCCGTCGAAACGGATCGCGGCGCCGGCGACCAGCGGCGTGCCGGTAGCGACGCAGGCGCGGTTGACGGCCTGGCGGGTGGCGAAGTTGTCGCTGCAGTCGAGCACGACGGTGGCTTCGCGGGCCAGCTCCAGCAGGCGTGCCGCGTTTGCGCGTTCCTTCAAGGCGACGACCTCGACCTCGGGGTTGATGGCGTGCAGCGCGGCGCGGCCCGAGTCGACCTTGGCCATGCCGATGCGCTCGGTCGTGTGCATCACCTGGCGCTGCAG
>DAMABW010000707.1:0-1756 GCA_031999925.1 Massilia sp.
TGTAATCAATCAATGCTCGGCCAATAAGCCGGCCCAACGATAACAAGAATGGAGACCCGCATGATCCTGCCGCGCCGCTTTGCCTCGACCCTCGCTTCTTCCCTGTGCTGTGCCGCCTTCCTGGTCGCCAGCCCGGTCATCGCCGCACCCGTGGCCGCGCCGGCCGTCAAGGCCGGCAGCACCGAGTTGGCACGCTGGCAGGGCACTGCCGGACGCGTGACCATCCTGCGCGACAAGTGGGGCATCCCCCACGTGTTCGGCAAGAGCGACGCCGATGCGGTGTTCGGCATGATCTATGCGCAGGCCGAGGACGACTTCAACCGCGTCGAACTGAATTACATCAACGCGATGGGGCGCCTGGCCGAGGTCGAGGGCGAACAGGAAATCTGGCGCGATTTGCGCATGAAGATGTATATCCAGCCCGCCGACATGCAGGCCAAGTTCGCGGCCAGCCCGGCCTGGCTGCAGGCGTTGATGGTGGCCTGGGCCGACGGCCTGAATTTTTATCTGCACACGCATCCGGAAGTGAAGCCCAAGCTGATCGCACGCTTCGAACCGTGGATGGCGCTGTCGTTCAGCGAGGGCAGTATCGGCGGCGACATCGAATCGATCGAATTGAAGGACCTGGAAGCCTTTTATGGCAAGAAGCCGCAGGCGAAGCTGGCCGATAACCGCAACCGCCTCGACGCCGAGCCGCGCGGCTCGAACGGCTTCGCCATCGCGCCCAGGCTGACGAAAGCCGGCCACCCGCTCCTGATGATCAACCCGCACACCTCGTTCTACTTCCGTCCCGAAGTGCAAATGGTCAGCGAAGAAGGCCTGAACGCCTATGGCGCGGTGACCTGGGGCCAGTTCTTCATCTACCAGGGCTTCAACGAGCGCGCCGGCTGGATGCATACCTCGGGCGGCGGCGACGTCATCGACGAGTACCTGGAAACGGTGGTCGAGCGCGGCGGCACCTTCTACTACAAGTACGGCAAGGAGGAACGCGCCTTGCGCGCGGTGCCGATCGCCTTGCCGTACAAGACGGCCGACGGCAAGCTGGCCAGCCGCACGGTCACCGCCTACTTCAGCCACCACGGCCCGATCGTGCGCGCCGAGAACGGCAAATGGGTGGCCGTGAAAATGATGGACGAGCCGGTCAAGGCGCTGACCCAGTCGTATTCGCGCACCAAAGCGAAGAACTACGCGGCCTTCTACCAGGCCATGCAGCTGCGCACGAATTCCTCGAACAACACCGTGTACGCCGACGCCGACGGGAATATCGCCTACTTCCACGGCAACTTCATTCCGAAACGCGACACCCGCTTCGACTGGAGCAAGCCGGTGGACGGCAGCGACCCGGTTACCGAATGGCAGGGGCTGCACGAGATCAAGGACACGATCACGCTGTTCAACCCGGCCAGCGGCTACATCAGCAACACGAACAACTGGCCGTTCAGCGCATCCGGCGCCAACAGCCCGAAACGCGCCGACTACGCCGACTACATGTGGTCGCTGCCGGAAAACGCGCGCGGCGTTCACGCCGAACGCGTGCTGCGCAACGCGAAAGACATGACGCTCGACAGCCTGATCGCGGCGTCCTACGACAGCTACCTGACCGCCTTCGAGCCGCTGGTGCCGAAGCTGGCGCAGGACTACGACGCGCTGCCGGCGAACGACCCGCGCAAGGCCGCGCTGAAAGACCAGGTCGCCGCGCTGCGCAACTGGAACCTGCGTTTCGCCGCCGATTCGGTGCCGACCGCGCTTGCCGTGT
>DAMABW010000708.1:0-1748 GCA_031999925.1 Massilia sp.
CCTTGTCGCATTCTTGCGAGTAAGTGATTTCACGTACTTACTTCAGAAATGTACTATTCAGTGTTAAAATACGTTCCGACGGACCGATACGGCCCGCCTTCTTTCACTCACATTGGCGGACAACATGAAAACCACTTACCTGATTCCAGCACTTCTCGTTACCCTTCTTGCCGGTTGCGCTTCGACCAACCCGGTTGCCTCGAACGACCCGGTGCGCCAGCGCGTGCTGGCCGAACTCGAGCAAGCCAAGGCCGACGGTTCCTACCCGTTGACCGAAGCCTTCTACGCCAACCTGCCGCTGCCGCAAGAGCAGCATCGCCGCCAGGTGGCCCAGCAGAATGCGGCCGCGGCCGCTGCCGCAGGTGCGGGTGTCGCTACCGACGCAACGGCGGCACCCTGATACCGGCGGGTACAATCTGCGCTTTCTTCTCTGCAGGGGATTTCGATGAGCGACTTTGGCCCGACCGACCAGCGACTGCGACGCGTGAAGGCGCGTATGCCTGACTTTGCCGTAGATGCCATGCGCCTGGTGCGCATGACGAACCACCTGCAGAAGACCTTCCGCGACCGGACCAACGGCCTGCTCAAGAAGTTCGACCTGGCCGACCCGAGCTACACGGTGCTCGCCATCCTGTATGGCAGTGTCGAGGAGTCGGCCAGCGCCTCCGAACTGAGCGAAACCTGCCACGAAAAGCCGGCCAACCTCACCCGGGTCTGCGACGAACTGGTCGCACGCGGCCTGATCGAGCGCCGACCGAAGCCTGGCGACCGCCGCTCGGTGATGATTTCCCTGAGCGACGCCGGCCGCGCCTTGATCGAACAGGTCATACCGGAAGTCTCGAACATGGTCGGCGAGGCAACCGCCGGCTTCACCACGGAAGAACTGCGCCAGCTCTCCAGCCTGTATGCACGGCTGCTGACGAGCCTGAATGGGCGCGCCTGACGACGCTCGCCGTCGGTCCGCGCCCTGTTTTTACCCGGCCTCTCGCGGCAGGGTTCATTGTTGTACCGAGCTTTGGATTTAATAAAAAATGCGTAAATTACTTGCAGTTCCTTTGACCGTCGCTGTTTCCGGCGCCCTCCTCGCTTCCTGCGGCAAGGCCCCTGCACCGTCGAACGACAAACCGGTCGACGTGGTCCTGATCGGCGCCGGCGTCATGAGCGCCACCCTCGGCACCATGCTGACCGAACTGCAGCCCGACCTGAAGGTCGAGATGTTCGAGCGCCTCGACAAGGTGGCTGCCGAAAGCTCGGATGCGATGAACAACGCCGGCACCGGCCACTCGGCCTTCATGGAGCTGAACTACACGCCCGAAGCCAAGGACGGCACGATCGAGACCAAGAAAGCGGTCGACATCAACGAGCAGTTCGAAGTGTCCAAGCAGTTCTGGGCCTACCAGGTCAAGCACGGCTACCTGCCCGACCCGCGCGCCTTTATCAACAACGTGCCGCACATGGCCTTTGTCTGGGGCGACGACAACGTCAATTACCTGCGCAAGCGCTACGCCGCCCTGCAAAAGGAAAACCTGTTCAAGGGCATGCTGTACAGCGAAGACCGCGCGCAGATCCGCGAATGGGCGCCGCTGACCATGGACGGCCGCGACCCGAACCAGAAGGTCGCCGCCACCCGCATGGACATCGGCACCGACGTCAACTACGGCACCCTGACCCGCACCATGGTCAAGAACCTGACCGAGAAGAAGGGCATGGACCTGCACCTGCGCACGCAGGTCGAGGACATCAAGCGC
>DAMABW010000709.1:0-1741 GCA_031999925.1 Massilia sp.
GTGCTTGCGCAGCGCTGAGTCGCATCGTCCGGCGTGCCCAGGCTGTCACCAGCCTGGACAGTGCGGTCGTATCCGACTGGGCAGCGTGTGCAGGTCAAAAAGTCCAGCAAGCAGCGTAATCGCCTGCTGGACGGGTGCTGGCGTGCTCTGATTAATAGCGGCGTACCGGGGCGCTGCCCTGGCGGTTCATACGGGTCTGGATCTTCTTCCAGATAAAGCCGGCAATCGCCATCATGATCATCTTGCGCATAACAATTCTCCTTGAGTGAGCGGTCATCGCCGCGTGAAAAATGCCTTGGGGTTAGCCTGGCGATTTGCCGGTGCCGGCCTGCAGGCGGTTATCGGTCGTACCCTTGTCGTTCTTCCAGATGCCGCGGATGTTCATGCCCATCAGCGCCACCTGCAGGGCGATCAGGGCCCAGGCGCCGTCGTGCACGCCCCAGACGATCCACAGCACATTGCTGAGGATGAACATCCAGAAGCCGAATACGCGCTTCCCGGCGCGTTGCGAGCCGATCAGGAAGGCGGCGTACAGGCTGACTGCCATCGCGGGCCACTGGAGGAAGTCGATGAATGCATCCATGTGCCGTTACGCCGCCTTCCTGCGCCGTGCCGGGGCGGCGGCCGTGCTGGTTTTCTTGGCGGCCACGGCTTTCTTGGCCGGCGCCTTTTTTGCAGCCGGCTTCGCAGCCGAACCCGCCGCGGCGCGCTTCGGCGCGGCCTTTGCGGCCACGTGTTCGCGCGAACCCGCAGCCGTCTTGCGGCGCGGCGGCGGGGCGTCGTCGTCGTCCTCCTCCTCGGCGGGCTTGCGTGCGCGTTTCGGCGGTGGCGGTTCGTCGTCATCGTCGTCATCGTCGAGGGCGACCGCCTTGCCGGGTTTCTTGCCCAGGCTGGCCTGGAGCAGCGACACCAGGTCGATGACGTTCGTGGATTTCTTCGGTTTCTCGTCCGGGTCGGGCATGGTGATGGTCTTGGTCTGCTTGGCCTTGATCTTCTTCTGCACCAGGGCCAGCACGTCCTCGCGGTAAGTGTCGTGGTACTGGTTCGGCTTCCAGTCCTCGCTCATGCCCTCGACCAGGGCCATCGCCATCTTGAGTTCCTTGGCGCTGATGGTGGCGGCTTTCGCTTTCGGCGACGGAATCTTGAGGTCGTCGGTCTCGCGGATCTCGTCCGGGTAGCGCAGGGTGTTCAGGACGATGGTGTCGCCGATGCACACCAGCGCCGCCAGATGCTGCTTGACGCGGATGACGACGTTCGCGATGCCGATCTTGCCGACTTCCTTCAGCGTTTCGCGCAGCAGCGCATACACCTTGTCGCCACCCTTGCCGGGCGCGAGATAATAAGGGTGGTCATAGTAGAGCAGGGGCACGTCCTCGGCATCGACAAAGGCCAGGATGTCGATGGTCTGGGTCGCTTCCGGAGTCGCGCGGCGCAAGTCTTCGTCGGACAGCACCACGTACTCGCCGGATTCGTACTCGTAGCCCTTGACGATGTCGTCCCAGGACACTTCCTTGCCGGTGTTCTTGTTGTAGCGCTTGAAGCCGATCGGGGCGAAGTCGCGGCGGTCGAGCATGGAAAGGTCGAGCGAATTGCTGCTCACCGCGGGATACATTTCGACCGGGATATGGACCAGCCCGAAACTGATCGCTCCCTTCCACATGCGGCGGCCCATATTCTGTCTCCGCCCTTCCGATTTATTCGCCGACGCTGCCGGTCACCGGCAGCACGATGCCCGTGATGT
>DAMABW010000710.1:0-1738 GCA_031999925.1 Massilia sp.
ACAAGCTTCTTTTATGAGCACATTGAAAAAATTGTCAGCCGTACCTAAAACCACGAAACCGACCAGCCTGGCCTACCTGGTCGGCCGCCTCGACCACATCCTGAAACAGCGCCTGCGCGACAGCCTGGCGCCCTGCGGCCTGTCGGTGCCGCAGTACACGGCGCTGTCGGTATTCCGCGCGCATGGTTCCCTGTCGAATGCCCAGCTGGCCGCGCGGACGATGACGTCGCCGCAATCGGCCAACGAGATGGTCAAGCAGATGGAAGCGAAGGGCTGGATCGCGCGCACGCCCGATCCGGCGCATGGGCGCATCATCCAGATCAGCCTGACGGAGTCGGGCCAGGCGGCGCTGGACGAGTGCGATGCGCACGTGGCCGAGCTGGAGCGATTGATGTTCGCCGACCTGGATGAGGAGGCGAAGGCGACGCTGCAGGCGCAGTTGCGGGGAGCGGTGCGGGCCTTGAGCGTGCAGGGACTGTAGCAGTAGCACTACTTACGGCTTTTCAATCACTGCTAGCTAAGCTCTTGTGTCACTCGCTAGTATCGGAACGCCCACTTCTGGGTTCGCAACGATGCCACTAGTAGCAATGTAAGGTTATTTAGGTTACTATGAAATCACATTAACTCATCTCATCTTTGGAGCCGCCATGAGTGTCCTAGCTGCCTACCCGGTTGCGTTTCCCGAGGGGTCGACCATGACTGGCCTGGGACGCGAGGTGCGAGAGAAGCTGGAGATGGTGTCGAATGAACCTGTCGTGGCCGTTGTCTTGCCCCGGGAAAGTGGAGCGTCGGCAGGTGCGATCGCGCAAACGCTCGAAAACATTGCCCAGCTGGTGCCGTCGCTGATCGAGTCGCAACAGCAGCAGGCAATCAAGGCGGTGGTCGAGGCCTTGATGCCGAAGGTAATGCCGCTACCGAACGTGCTGAAAGAGGCCGAGATGCAGGCCCGTGCGCGGGCCGCGGTGCTGGCGAGCGGCGACTGGATGACGGCGGGTCAGATTGCCAGCGCGGCCGGCTTCAGTTCTTCCAATCCGAGCGCCCAGCCGAGCAAGTGGAAACGCGACAAAGCCATCTTCACGATCTCGCATAACGGCGTCGACTATTTTCCAGGCTACGGACTCGACCCGTCCGCCGGCTACCGGCCCTTAAAGGCCCTGGCCAGGATCATCGAGATCTTCGAAAGCAGCAAGGATGGATGGGGACTGGCTTACTGGTTCCTGTCGCCAAACAGCTTCCTCGGTGGACAGCGGCCGCAAGACCTGCTGCGCAGTGCGCCGCAACGCGTTGCCGATGCCGCCGTGGACGAGCTGGAAGGCGTGGCGCATGGCTGATGCCGGCAAAGCCATTGCGCCGCCGGGAAAGCTGCATGTATCCAGGGTTCGCTGGAGCAGCCGGCGTGTGCTTCACCGCATCCACCATGAAGATTATCCGGGCGATGTGTTCAATCCCGGCATCCGCGGCAACGCGCGCTTCAGTCCCATCAAGGATGCGGCCGGTGCGCTCATCCCCACCCTGTACGCCGGCGACTCGTTCGAATGTGCCGCCATGGAGACGGTTTTTCACGATGTGCCTTACGTTGCCGGCTTCAAAAGCTACGACAAGACGAAGCTGACCGGCCAAACGTACAGCCAGCTGCAAGCCGGCCACGACCTCTTGCTGGCAGATCTCAGCAGCAAGGCGCTCCGGAAACTCGGCGTACGCCGTGACCAGTTGATCGATACCGAAAAGGACCAGTACC
>DAMABW010000711.1:0-1737 GCA_031999925.1 Massilia sp.
ACGAGAACGACTACGACCTCCAGCTCGACGGCCTGCGCGTCGAAACCACGCTCGACGCCGAACTGCAGGCGGCGGCGGTGCGCGCGGTCGAGCGCCAGGCCGGCGCGCTGCAGGCGGTGGCCGACGTCGAATGGTCGTCGCCGAGCCTCTTCAATTCGAGTTCGACCAGCACCTACACCTCGATGCGCTCGGGCGTAAAGGCCTTCGACTACTACTGGCGTTCGCACGCCTCGGAACTGGACGCTTTTATCCGCGAGTCGGGCGACTACCGGCGCGCGGTCGAGGGTGGCGAAGCACCTGCCGCGGCCCTGGAGCGCCTGAAGGGCGACCGCGACTTCCTGCGCGGTTTGAAGGAAGCGAAATCGCGCCTGGAAGCCGGTTTCGTGGCCATGGACCCGACCAGCGGCGAAGTAAAAGCCTGGGTCGGCAGCCGCGACTTCACGCGCGACCAGTACGACCACGTGGCCCAGGCCGCGCGCCAGCCGGGATCGACCTTCAAGCCCATCGTCTACGGCGCGGCGCTGGAAAGCGGCATCCCGCCCGAGCAGACCTATGTCGACACGGTGATGGAGTTCGACATGGGCAACGGCAAGGTCTGGCGTCCGACCGACATGTCGGGTACCAGCGGGCGCCAGATCACGATGCGCGAAGGCCTGATCCACTCGAAGAACACGATCACGGCCCAGGTGATGCAGGACGTCGGCCTGCCGTCGGTGATCAAGCTGGCGCGCAACCTCGGCATCCGCCAGAGCAAGCTGGCCTCGGTGCCGTCGCTGGCGCTGGGCACGAGTCCCGTCACGCTGCTGGAGATGGTGAACACCTATTCGACCATCGCCGCCCAGGGCCAGTACCGCAAGCCGGTGTTCGTGCGGCGCATCCTGGATCGCGACGGCAAGGTGCTGGCCGACTTCGCCACGGTGGCGCCGGAGCGCGTGCTGTCGCAGGCGACGAGCGAAACCCTGATCGACATCCTGCGCGGCGTCGTGAATCGCGGCACCGGCACGGCGGTGCGCTACCGCTTCGGCGTCACCGGCGACGTGGCGGGCAAGACCGGCACCACCCAGAACAACGCCGACGGCTGGTTCATCCTGATGCACCCGAACCTGGTGGCGGGGGCCTGGGTCGGCTTCAACGACAACCGCGTGACCATGCGCAGCAATTATTGGGGGCAGGGCGGGCACAACGCGATCCTGCTGGTCGGCGACTTCTTCAAGACCGCGCTGGACGAAGGGAAGATCGACAAGGAGGCGCTATTCCCGGGCGGGCGCAAGCCGGAACCGGTGCACCCGCGCGCAGCGCCCGAGGAAGAGTTCATCGACGAGGATGAGCTGAACGAGGGGGTGCCGGCCGACGAGGCGGTCGAGGTGCAGGCGCCGGTGGAGGACGAGGCGGTCGAGGTCGAGACAGTGCCGGAGGAAGAGATTCCGCCGCCGCCACCGCCGCCGCCGGTTTCGACGCCGGTTCCGGCGCCGGAGTATTGAGGCGTCACCGAAGCCGCTGTCTGTCACCGTAGGGTGGGCACTCCGTGCCCACGCGGAAACCGGCGCGATGTTGGCGTGTGATCCAATCGAAAACGAAAAGCCGCGTTGACGCATCTGGAAGCGTCAACGCGGCTTTTGCATATCGACGAGGTGATCCGCCAACAAAATGCAGGCTTCCGCGTGGGCACGGGGTGCCCACCCTGTAAAGGCAAAGTAGAAATGTCCGCTTTCAGCAAAGTAGAAATGTCCGTTTTGC
>DAMABW010000712.1:0-1724 GCA_031999925.1 Massilia sp.
CGTGCACAGTGCGCATGCCGAAGTGCGGCTGGGTCACGGCGCGCCGGCTGTTGTCTAGTGCCATCGGGATCGTATAGCGCGGCTGCGGGTCCGTCAGCACGGCCAGCATGTGCTCGCGCGCATAGTCCGACAGCGTCGACGAAGCCACCGGACCGTGGAAGGTCACCAGCCCGGTCTCCTTCAGGATCGCCAGGTGCAGGGCGGTGATGTCGGAATAGCCGAGCAGAATCTTCGGGTGCTTGCGGATCAAACCGTAGTCGAGTTCCTTCAGCAGCGAGATGCAGCCCGAGCCGCCGCGGATCGGCCATAGCATACGCACTTCTGGGTCGGCGAACATCGCGTGCAAGTCGGACAAACGCTGGGCCACGGTGCCGGCATAGTTGCCGTTCACTTCGCGCAGGTAGTGTCCCTCGCGCACGTTTAAACCCAGGCTTTCGATGTTGGCGCGCGCCTTGCCGATCGATTTTTCGCTGGTGTAGCCGCCCGGCGCGATCAGGCCGACGGTGTCGCCACGGCGCAGGCGCGGCGGTTTGATCAGGGGTGTCATGGAACGTCTGGAAGCGGGTTTGCGTGCACGCGGCCGCGCCGCTGCCTCGCTCGGGAAGGGAAGCGCCGCTGCGGCGGCGAGCCAGGCGGCAAAGGCGCGCCGGCTGATCTTCAGGCTGGACATGCGTTCGGCATCAATGAAAAACGGCCTGGCGCCGAAGGCAGCGCGAACGCTTCCTCCGACGACAGGCCTGCTCTGCTCAAACTACCGTACAAATCAGAAGAACTTGTACTTCAGCAGCAGCGAGTACGAACGGCCACGCGGGCTGGCCACGCGCGGATCCCAGCCGGCGCCCACGACTTCGTCGACGTTGTGCGCGGTGAACGGCGGGTCGCGGTCGAACAGGTTCTGGATGCCGAAGGTGACCGAGGCGTTCTGGATACCCGTGAACGTCGTCGACAGGCCCCAGGTCGTGTAGCTCGACACGGTCGGGTCGAAGCCCGGCGGCGGCGTGCCGAGACCCTTGTTCGGCACCTGGTCGTTGTAGCCGCTGGCGAAGTTGTTGCTCAGCGTGCCGCTCCAGTCGCCACGGGCAACCGTGAGGGTGGCGTTGTGCTTCCAGCGCAGGTACAGGTCACGCGTGTAGAAGTTGCCCACGTATTCTTTATACGCCTGGCCCGCCAGTTCGGCGAACTGGAAGTGCTGGGTCCAGGTGCCGTCCAGGCCCGCGCTCCACTTGAAGTCGCCGAACTTGCCGTCGCCACGCAGGCCGAGGTCGGCGCCGCGGGTCTTCACGCCGCCGGCGTTGATCCAGCCGGCCTGCACGTACTCGATGGTGCCCGGATTGCCGTCGTTGTTGCGGATCACGTTTGCCGAGAGGCCAGGCTGGTTCGCCAGGATGATCTGCGGCGTGCGGTTCAGGATCTTGTCCTTGGTGTTGATCAGCCAGTAGTCGAGCGAGGCCGAGAAGCCCTTGAACGGCTCGACCACCATGCCCAGCGTGCCCTGCTTCGAGGTTTCCGGCTTCAGGTTCGAGTTGCCGCCGCTCTTGTAGTCGAGGCGGGCGATCGCGCAGTAGGCCGGGTCGCCTGGGTTCAGCGGGCAGCCGATCGGGTCGATCACGCCGTTCGGCAATTCCTGGTCGAGCGAGGCCGAATACAGCTGGGTGAAGCTCGGCGCCAGGAAGCCCTTGTTGGCCGAACCGCGGAACAGCAGCCAGTTGGCCGGCTGGTAGCGG
>DAMABW010000713.1:0-1723 GCA_031999925.1 Massilia sp.
CGCCGCCCGGTCGTCAAGAAGCCGAAGGCGCGCGGCTTCGACAACGTCGGCACGCGCCAGGTCGCCGGCATCAGCGCGCCGGTCCTCTCGCCCGACGGCCAGCGCATCGCCTTCGTCGCCCTCAACGATGTCTGGACCATGCGCATCGGCGAGGAGCCGGTGCGGGTGACGAACGACCTTGATCGCGACGCCAATCCGCAATGGACGGCGGACGGCAGTGCCGTCTATTTTTCGTCCGAACGGGGCAATGCCGGCCAGCTGGCGGTGGACCAGGTCGACCTGGCCAGCGGCACGCGCACCCGCCTGGCGGCGATTCCCGGCCGCTCGATGGTCACGCCCAAGCTGTCGCCGGATGGCGGACGCATCGCCTACACCACGCTCTCGGGCCAGCTGGAAATCTGGAACCGTGCCACGAATACGCCGGAAACGATCCTGGCCTCGAACAGCACCCAGGTCAGCACGCCGCAATGGACGCCGGACGGGCGCCGCATCCTGCTGGTCGATAACGAGCGCATCAACAACCGCTTCCGCGAGGGCTATAACAAGCTGCGCGTGATCGACCTGGCCAGCCGCAGCGGCACCTTCTACGCGGTGGCGCCGGCGCCGCAGCAGATCTCCGAGCGCGACGAGGGCGCGGCCGCGCTGGCGCCGGACGGCTCCAAGGTCGCCTTCATCATGGATTCGCGCCTGCACGTGATGCCGCTGGACGCCAGCGGCGCGCCGACCGGGCCGGCGCGCCAGGTCACCGACGACATCGCCGACCTGCCGGTGTGGGGCGGCGACTCCCAGACCATCCTGTATAAATCGGCCGAACGCGTGCGTACCGTGCGCGCCGACGGTACGGGCACGCGCGACATCCCGGTGCGGCTCGAATGGCGCCAGCAGGTGCCGCAGGGCCGCACCCTGGTCCACGCCGGCGCGCTGTGGGATGGTGTGGGCGACGGGCTGCGCCACGACGTCGACATTGTTTTGGAGGGCAACCGGATCGTCTCGGTGGCGCCGCATTCGGACCACGAAGCCGGCGCGCGCGTGGTCGATGCCAGCGGCTTGACGGTGATGCCCGGCCTGATCGAGACCCACCTGCACCCGCTGACCTTGTACCAAGGCGGCCAGTTCGGCCAGATCGCGCAACTGATGCTGTCCTATGGCGTCACCACCGCGCAATCGGTGGCCGGGCCGCTGCACCAGAGCGTGGAGATGCGCGAGGCGCTCGAAGCGGGCAACCTGATCGGGCCGCGCCTGTTCATCTCGCCGCCGCTGTGGGAGGGCAACCGCCTGTTCTACAGCTTCGCGCGCACCCTGCGCACGCCGCAGATCGCCCAGCTCGAGATCGACAAGGCCAAGCGCATGGATGCCGACTTCCTGAAGAGCTACGTGCGGGCGCCGATCCCGATCATGGAGCGCATCGCGCAAGGGGCGCTCGACCTGGGCGTGCCGAGCGGGACCCACATGGTACAGCCGGGCGCGGCCACCGGCCTGCTTGGGACCACCCATTTGTCGGCGACCCAGCGCATGGGCTACGGCTGGTCGAAGTCGTTCGCGCGGCTGGTGACCTACCAGGACGCGGCCGACGTGTATGGCAAGGGCGGCTTCAACCTGATCGACACGCTGTTCTCGAGCAGCGCGCTGGCCGGGTTGGACCCGAGCATCGCCACGGATCCGCGTTTCATCCTGGTGCCGCCGAATTTCGTCGCCGGTCTGCAGAACGCCACGCTGCCGACCG
>DAMABW010000714.1:0-1722 GCA_031999925.1 Massilia sp.
CCTTTCCTGCTCCAGGGCGACCTCGAGATCTCGCTGGCGACCAAGGAAATACGGATGTTCAAGCCGGTCAATTGCGGCCATGCGTTTCTCGCATACTGGAACCGGTCCGCATCCGTACTGCCGTTCGAATGGGGGTTCGATGGACACCGCAATCCACGTTTCACGGTCAAGATCAACGGCAAGAGCCTGAGCGCCATGATCGATACCGGCGCCAGCATCACCTCGATCAGCCGGCTGGCGGCGAAGGAACTGGGTTTCCGCGCGGACGCGGCGCATGCACGCAAGCTCGACGATGTCTACGGTGTCGGCGCGGATGCCACGGCGCGCTGGCATGCCGTCTTCCAGCACATCCAGATCGGCCAGGAAGTCATCGAAAACGCGCCACTGAGCGTCATCGATCACCAGTCGTCGATGAGCGACATCGTGCTTGGCACCGACTTCCTGCGCGCCTACCGCGTGTTGATCGCCATGAGCCAACGAAAGATCTATGTGAGCTACGTCGGCGGCCAGCCTTTCCGCACCACGCAGACAGTCGAACCCTGGCTAGAACGGGAAGCCGAATCCGGCAACGGCAGCGCCCAGCTGGCGCTGGCGCGCATTTATACCGCCGGCGAAGGTGTCGCAGACCCGGCCAAGGCCCGGGCCTGGCTGGAACGCGCGGCAGCGGCCGGCGAACCGCATGCGCTCCTGCATACCGGACACCAGTTGGCACTCGAAGGACAGTTCGACGCAGGCGCCCAGCGCATGCGCAAGGCACTCGACAAACTGCCCGGCACGCGCCAGGGCGCACTCTGGCTGTATCTTGCCCGGGTGCGCAGCGGCCAGGCAGAACTGGCACGGACCGAACTGGCGGCCAGGCTTGCGGACGACGCCATCGACCTGCCATCGTCACCGGTCAGCGGCCTTTACCTGGGCAAATTCAGCGCCGAGCAGGTACTCGAAAGCATGGCCAGGGCCGATACGGAGAAGGAGATGAAGTGCTATGTCTTTGCCAACATGCTGGCATGGTACGAAGCGCACGGGATCGCGCAGCGCCCGGCCGGCCTGGCAGCGCTGGGCGCGCAGTGCACGCCGGCCCCGGCGGTCCCGCAAATCTGATCCGGACGGCGGCCGGCAGCGCAGTCCGGGCTATCGCGCTAGAATAGCGCCCTTCCCCACCGCTTTCGACTTCCCGCCATGTTCACCCCGTCCTCGCACGACGTGCGCCGTTTTTTCTGTGAAGCCTTCCGCAAGCAACGCGCCGGCGAAGTGCTGACCCCGATGGACGCCATCGCCGCCGACTGGATCGTCCAGCACCCCGAATACCACGAGGCCATGATGGATGCCGAGGCAGCCGTCGCGCGCGACTACTCGGTCGAGGGCGGCCAGGCGAATCCCTTCCTGCACCTGTCGATGCACCTGTCGATTGCCGAACAGGTATCGATCGACCAGCCGCGCGGCATCAAGGCCGCGCACGACCTGCTGGTACGCAAGATCGGCGAGCACGACGCCCACCACGAGATCATGGAGTGCCTGGGCGAGATGATCTGGAAGTCGCAGCGCAATGGCGTGCCGCCGGATACCGAGGCGTATATCGAGTGCGTGCGCAGCCGCGCGATGCGCTGAACCGTATGACCAAACAAAAGGCGACCGAGGTCGCCTTTTTTATCGCTGATACTTTTAGCCCAGCTTGTCGTCCGCCACCCGGTAGCGCGGATCTTCCAGCACGTTCACCTCGATCAT
>DAMABW010000715.1:0-1717 GCA_031999925.1 Massilia sp.
CATCGCCACAAGCGGCGGCCTTCCGAGAGGAGACGACAATGCATAACAGGAGAACGCGTAGTGAGTATTTTTAGGACGAAGAACCTCGATACCATGGTGGCGGGCGCCGCCAAGCCTGGCGGGCTGAAAAAGGTCCTCGGACCGATGGACCTGATCCTGATGGGTATCGGGGCAATTGTCGGCACGGGTATCTTCGTGTTGACGGGTACCGGCGCGGTCACGGCCGGCCCGGCGCTGACGCTTTCCTTCATCATCGCCGCGATTGCCTGCGGTTTCGCCGCGCTGTGCTATGCGGAATTCGCGTCGAGCGTGCCGGTGGCCGGCTCGATCTATACCTATTCCTACGTGACCCTGGGCGAAATCGTGGCCTGGATGATCGGCTGGGACCTGCTGCTCGAATACGGCCTCGCCACCTCGACGGTTGCCGTCGGCTGGTCGGGCTACTTCCA
This sequence comes from Massilia sp., assembly GCA_031999925.1. Classification (GTDB taxonomy): domain Bacteria; phylum Pseudomonadota; class Gammaproteobacteria; order Burkholderiales; family Burkholderiaceae_D; genus Telluria. The sequence goes on from DAMABW010000715.1 coordinate 450, forward strand.
GTCGCTGCTGAAAGGCGTCGGCATCGTCCTGCCGGAAGCCCTGCGCGGCGCGCCGGGCGCGATCCCGGGCGTGGACACCGTGTTCAACCTGCCGGCCTTCCTGATCATGATGGTGCTGACCTTCATGCTCTCGCTCGGCGTGCGCGAATCGGCCCGCGTGAACAACATCATGGTGCTGATCAAGACCGGCGTCGTGTTGCTGTTCATCTTCGTCGGCGTCAACTACGTCAAGCCGGACAACTGGCAGCCGTTCATGCCATTCGGCATGGGTAGCGTGATGAGCGCCGCGGCCCTGGTGTTCTTCGCCTTTATCGGCTTCGACGCCGTGACCTCGGCTGCGGAAGAAGTCAAGAACCCGAAGAAGGACCTGCCGATCGGCATCATCGGTTCGCTGGCGATCTGCACCATCCTGTACGTGGTGGTCGCGGCCATCATGACCGGTATCGTGCCGTACCCGAACTTCAAGGGCGTCGACCACCCGGTGTCGCTGGCGCTGCAATACGCCGGCCAGGACTGGGTCGCCGGCTTCGTCGACCTGGCCGCCATCCTCGGCATGAGCACCGTGATCCTGGTCATGGCTTACGGCCAGACCCGCATCCTGTTCGCCATGTCGCGCGATGGCCTGCTGCCGAAGAAACTGTCGGAAGTGCACCCGAAATACGGCACGCCATACTTTGCCACCTGGATGGTCGGCATCATCTTCGGCCTGATCGCCGCCGTCGTGCCGCTGGGCGTGCTGGCCGAACTGGTGAACATCGGCACCCTGGCCGCCTTCTCGCTAGTGTCGCTGGCCGTCATCATCCTGCGCAAGAAACGTCCGGACCTGCACCGCGCCTTCCGTTGCCCGGGCGTGCCGGTGGTGCCGGCCCTGGCCATCATCTTCTGCCTGGCCCTGATGTCCTTCCTCAGCTGGCACACCTGGGTGGCCTTCATTGTCTGGCTGGCGCTTGGCCTGGCCGTGTACTTCGGCTATGCGCGCCAGCGCTCGGTGCTGAACAACACCCAAGCGTAATCGACTGAAGATGTAAGAATGGCGCCCCTGGAAACAGGGGCGCCGTTGTCGTTTACGAGAGCGAAACGCGGATCAGACCGCGGCGGCTTCCTGCTCCAGTTCGGCCAGGGTTGCCATGGTGGCGCCAGCCTCGCGCATCTGCACGATCGCACGCTCGCCATCCTCGGGCTGCACGTTTACCGCCCGCATCGCTTCGGGCAGGATGACGGTCTCGAAACCGTTCTTGCGCGCATCGAGGGCCGTGTTCAGCACGCAG
>DAMABW010000716.1:0-1706 GCA_031999925.1 Massilia sp.
GAGATGATGCGCGTCGTTTTCAAGAACACCGCCGGCATCGACCTGCCGAACCCGTTCCCGGTCATGGACTTCGCCACCGCCATGGGCTCCTACGGTTCGGACAAGCCGGACATGCGCGTCAAGCTGGAATTCACCGAACTGACCGAACTGATGAAGTCGGTCGAGTTCAAGGTGTTCAACAGCGCCGCCAACATGGCCGGTGGCCGCGTGGTCGGCATGCGCGTGCCGCAGGGCGCGTCGATGCCGCGTTCGGAAATCGATGCCTACACCCAGTTCGTCGCCATCTACGGCGCCAAGGGCCTGGCCTACATCAAGGTCAACGAGAAGGCAAAAGGCCGTGACGGCCTGCAGTCGCCGATCGTCAAGAACATCTCGGACGACGTGCTGACCCAGATCCTGGAACTGACCAAGGCCGAAGACGGCGACCTGATCTTCTTCGGCGCCGACAAGGCGAAAGTCGTGAACGACGCCATCGGCGCGCTGCGCGTGAAGATCGGCCACTCGGAATTCGGCAAGAAAGCCGGCCTGTTCGACGACGTCTGGGCGCCGCTGTGGGTCATCGACTTCCCGATGTTCGAATACGACGAAGACGGCGACCGCTGGAACGCCACCCACCACCCGTTCACCGCACCGAAGGACGGCCACGAAGACATGCTCGAGACCAACCCGGGCGCCTGCGTTGCCAAGGCCTACGACATGGTCCTGAACGGCTGGGAACTGGGCGGCGGTTCGATCCGTATCCACCGCGAAGAAGTCCAGAGCAAGGTCTTCCGCGCCCTGAAGATCGACGCCGAAGAAGCGCAGCTGAAGTTCGGCTTCCTGCTCGACGCCCTGCAATACGGCGCGCCGCCGCACGGTGGCCTGGCCTTCGGCCTGGACCGCCTGATCACGCTGATGACCGGTTCGGAATCGATCCGCGACGTGATCGCCTTCCCGAAAACCCAGCGCGCGCAGGATCTGCTGACCAATGCACCGTCGGAAGTCGACGAGAAGCAGCTGAAGGAACTGCACATCCGCCTGCGTAACGAACCGAAGGTAGCTTGATCACGCCTGGCCGCATGGCTGGGTAAAATAAGGGCCGGAACCTGTCGTCGATGGGTTCCGGCCTTTTTTATGCGTTTCACGGAGAAGCAGAGCGTGCACAAGATTCCCGAGTCGGTCCTCGTCGTCATCCATACAGCTGACCTGGAAGTGCTGCTGATCGAACGTGCCGACCGGCCCGGTTTCTGGCAATCGGTGACCGGCTCGCTCGACGCCCTGGACGAACCGCTGCTGCAGACGGCTGCGCGCGAGTTGTTCGAAGAAACGGGGATTGTTGCCGACGGGGATACAATCCGCTTGCTGGACTGGGGATTGTCAAATATTTACGAGATCTATCCGACCTGGCGCCACCGCTACGCGCCGGGGGTGACGCATAACACCGAGCACGTGTTCTCGGTCTGCGTGCCGCGCGATATTCCCATCACGCTCAGCCCGCGCGAGCATGTGCAATATGCGTGGCTGCCGCTGCTCGAGGCGGCCGACCGCTGTTTTTCTTCATCGAATGCCGAGGCGGTGCTGCAATTGCCCCGGCACTTCAAGCAGCGCTAGCGACGCTCAGCGCCAGCAGCTCAGGCGCAGCGTGTCGTTTTCGCGGGCGGACACCTGGACCGGCCGGTCGTTGCCGCAGCGGTAGGTGACGGTCAGGCGTTTCTCGGTGTTGCGGC
>DAMABW010000717.1:0-1696 GCA_031999925.1 Massilia sp.
CGCCAGCGGGTTGCGCAGTTCGTGCGCCAGCATCGCCAGGAACTCGTCCTTGCGCCGCGCCTGGGCGCGCAGTTCCGCTTCGCCGCTCTTTTGCGCGTGGATGTCGGTCAGGGTGCCCATCCAGTCGGTGACCCGGCCCTGCGCATCGGCAAAGGGCAGGGCGCGGCTCAGCACCCAGCGGTATTCGCCGCTCCGGTGGCGCAGGCGGTGCTCGAACTCGAAGGGCATGGCGGCATCGAGGCTACGCTGCCAGTTGGCGCGCAGGGCGTCGAGGTCATCGGGGTGGACGGCGCCGCGCCAGGCGCCCGCCTGCAATGCGTCGGCGTCGAGTCCGGTGAAGTCTTGCCAGCGCTCGTTGAAATAATAGACGCCGCTGTCGACGTGGGTGGCCCACACCATCTGCGGGATCACGTTGGCGATGGCGCGGAAACGCCCCTCGCTTTCCTTCAGCGCCTTCTCGGCCGCCACCTGCGGCGTGATGTCCATGTGGGCGGCCACGGCGCCGGCGATCTCGCCACTGGCGTCGCGCAGCAGCGCGGCGCGCACCAGCACCGTGCGCCGCAGCCCCGGGATATCGAAGGGTTCGATCTCGAACACGCCGGCGTCGTGCTCGCGCCCGGCCAGCACCCGCGCCACCGGCCAGTCGCCGGCAGCGAGCGGCTCGCCGGCGCGCGGGCCGTCGATATGCCAGCCGCGCCATGCGCCGTATTCGTCGGCCGACTGGCTTTGCGGGTAATGGCCCGAGATCGCATTGTTGGCGGCGTTCGCGACCAGCAGCTTGCCGTCGCGGTCGACATAGAAGATGCCGACCGGGGCCGCGTCGAGCAGGGCGTCGAGACGGCGCCGGTCTTCCTCGGCGCGCGCCTCGCTGGCGCGCAGCGCCTCGGCTTGCGCCTTGCGTTCGCTGATGTCGACCGCAATGCCGGCGAAGCGCCGCCGCATCTTGCCATCCGCCGTGGCCGGATCGGCGAACACCTTGCCGCGCGCATTCACCCAGACGTCGATGCCGGAACGCTGCGGAATGCGGTACTCGGTGTCGTACAGGGTTTCGGTTTCGATCGCATGCGTGATCGCCGCCAGCACGCGCGGGCGGTCGTCGGGATGGATCATGTCGGTGAAGCGGTTCAGCTCCGTGCCTTCGCGCGCCAGCGCCGCCTCGACCTGGAACAGGCGCGCGAAGCGCTCGTCGACATGGGTGGCGAGGGTATCGAGGTCGTAGCTCCAGGTGCCGATGTTGCCCGAGGCTTCGAGCGACAGCGCCAGGCGTTCCTCGGCTTCCTTGTGACGCGCCAGCACCCGCACCTTGTCCGTCACTTCCATCACGGTGCAGATCACGCCGCGCACGGCGCCGGTCTCGTCGCGCAGGGGGCTGTACGAGAACGTGAACCAGGCCTGCTCCTCGAAGCCGTGGCGCGTCAGCGTGACCTCGTAGTTCTCGAAGAAAAAGGATTCGCCGCCGAGTACGCGCCGGATGTAAGGAGCGAGTTCTGGCCAGACTTCGTGCCAGACCTCGGGGTGGGGCTTGCCCATGGCGGTGTCGGCCTTGTTGCCGAGCATCGGTACATAGGCGTCGTTGAAGAACAGGGTCAGTCCTTCACCCCAGGCCAGGAAGGTCGGAAAGGCCGAGCCGAGCACGATGCCCAGGCCCGTGCGCAGCGCCGGCGCCCAGCCGGAAACCGGTCCCAGCACATGGCCG
>DAMABW010000718.1:0-1685 GCA_031999925.1 Massilia sp.
CATGACAGCCCACGTCGTTCTCTACCACACCGCAGCCTGCCCCTATTGCGTGCGCGCCGAGCGCCTGCTCGAAGCCAAGGGCGTGCATGACATCGAACGCATCCGCGTCGACCTCGACCCGGAACAGCGCCAGATCATGATGCCAAAGACCGGCCGCCGTACCGTGCCGCAAATTTACGTGGGCGAAACCCACGTCGGCGGTTTCGACGATTTGTATGCGCTGGATCAGGCGGGACGCCTGGACCCGCTGCTTAAGGGCGAATAAACGGGTCTGACCAGGGCTGATGGCACCTGGTGGCACGTGGTTTCTTTGGTGGGGACGCGTCCCCATCCTACGAGCCGGCACCGGCGCGGGATTGCTACAAAATGGCCCGCCGCCGGAGCTATTGCATCCAAATTGATTTTGATACAATTGCCGGTGCGTTTGACTCCAAGCCCATCGGGGCGGCGCGTTGCCGTCCCTTTTACTTCACCACGAAAGCGTTCCATGTCTGACGAAAACCTGCAACCAGTATTCCAAATCCAACGCGTCTACCTGAAAGACATGTCGCTGGAGCAACCGAATTCCCCGGCGATCTTCCTCGAGCAGGAAGCCCCGACCATCGAAGTGTCGCTGGACGTTGGCGCGGAAGCCATCGCCGATGGCATCTACGAATCGACCGTCACCATCACCGTGACCGCCAAGGTCAAGGACAAGGTCGCTTTCCTGGTCGAGGGCAAGCAAGCCGGCATCTTCGAGGCACGCAACATCCCTGCCGACCAGATGGACCCGCTGCTGGGCATCGGCTGCCCGAACATCGTTTACCCTTACCTGCGCAGCAACATCGCCGACGTGATCACCCGTGCCGGCTTCCCGCCTGTGCACCTGGCCGAGATCAACTTCGAAGTGTTCTACCAGCAGCGTCGCCAGGCAATGGCCGAAGCCGCTGCCGCAGCACCGGCAAACTAAGCACTGCAGCACGACGGTTGCCACCCGCGCGGGTGGCGGCCAAGCACCATCCTCGACGGGCAGCCGCATGTTGCGACTGCCCTTCCTGCCATATTGGCGTCTGGTTGACCAACCCGGGGCCCCGCGATGACCGTTTTCCGATCCTTTGCAAGCGTGCTGCTGATGCTGGCATGCACCACCGCGTCCGCTTTCGATTTCCGCTCGGTCGGCGTGCCGTCCGCCGTGCTCTACAACGCGCCATCGGCCAAGGGCAGCAAGCGCTACGTGGCGCCGCGCGGCATGCCGCTCGAAATCGTGGCGCGCTATGGCGACTGGGTCAAGGTACGCGATGCCGAAGGCGAACTGTCCTGGACCGAGGCAAAGGGGCTGGTGGCGCAGCGTAATGTGGTCGTGAAAGCGGCGCAGGCCAGGGTACGCGCCGCGCCCGACGACAATGCGGCACTGGTGATGACCGCCGACAAGGGCGTGTTGCTGGAACTGATCGACACGCTCGGTACTGGCTGGACGCAGGTGCGGCACCGCGACGGCATCGTCGGCTTCGTGCGCAATACCGAAGTCTGGGGCAACTGAATGGATACCATGCAAGAACTCAAGAAGATGAACAAGATTACCGTACTGGGCGCGGGCGCCTGGGGCACCGCGGTCGCGATCGCCGTCGCCGCGCGTCACGACGTCCTGCTGTGGGGCCGCAATCCCGAACAAATGGCCGCGACCGAGGCCGCGCGCGAGAATACCC
>DAMABW010000719.1:0-1684 GCA_031999925.1 Massilia sp.
ATCTCGGACAGGATGAAGTTGGTGGTGCCGTTGATGATGCCGGCCACCGATTCGATGCGGTTCGCCGTCAAGCCTTCGCGCAGCGCCTTGATGATCGGCACGCCGCCGGCCACCGCCGCCTCGAAGGCGACCATCACGCCCTTTTCCTGGGCCGCGGCGAAGATCTCGTTGCCGTGCAGGGCCAGCAGGGCCTTGTTGGCGGTGACCACGTGCTTGCCGTTGCTGATGGCGCGCAGCACCAGTTCGCGCGGCAATTCGTAGCCGCCGATCAGTTCCACGACGATGTCGATGTTCGGGTTGTCCACCACCAGGAAGGGGTCGTCGACGACTTCGCATTGGCCGCCAGTCAATTGCGCGGCGCGCTCCAGGTTGCGCGCGGCAACCATGGCGATCTCGATGCCGCGGCCGGCGCGGCGGCGGATGTCTTCGCCGTTGCGTTGCAGGACGTTGAAGGTGCCGGCACCGACGGTGCCGATGCCGAGGAGGCCAACTTTGATGGGTTTCATGAGCATGTGTCTGTTTCAGCGCGCGTGGCGTCGTCGGTAACCGTCGAGGAAGCGGGCGATACGGCCGCAAGCATCGGTAAGGTCGTCGGAATTGGGCAGGAAGACCAGCCGGAAGTGGTCCGGCGAAGTCCAGTTGAAGCCGGTGCCTTGCACCAGCAACACCTTTTCCTCGGCCAGCAGTTCGCAGATGAACTGCTGGTCGTCGGCGATCGGGTACATCGCCGGGTCCAGGCGCGGGAACATGTAGAGCGCCGCTTTTGGCTTGACGCAGGACACACCCGGGATATCGGTCAGCAGTTTGTACGCGAGGTCGCGCTGCTTCAGCAGGCGCCCGCCCGGACGCACCAGGTCATCGATGCTCTGGTAGCCGCCGAGCGCGGTCTGGATCGCGTACTGGCCCGGCGCGTTCGCGCACAGGCGCATCGAGGCCAGCATGTTCAGGCCTTCGATATAGTCTTTCGCATGGCGTTTTTCGCCCGACACCACCATCCAGCCGGCGCGGTAGCCGCAGGAACGGTAGTTCTTCGACAGGCCGTTCAGGGTGACGAACAGCACGTCGTCGGCCAGCGAGGCGATCGACTCGTGCACGTGGCCGTCGTACAGGACCTTGTCGTAGATTTCGTCGGCGTAGATGATCAGGCCGTGCTGGCGCGCCAGCTCGATGATCTCGAGCAGGATTTCGCGCGGATACAGGGCGCCGGTCGGGTTGTTCGGGTTGATGACGACGATCGCGCGCGTGTTCGGCGTGATCTTGCGGCGCATGTCGGCGATGTCCGGCATCCAGTCGGCCTGCTCGTCGCAGATGTAGTGCACCGGGGCGCCGCCGGCCAGGCTGACGGCGGCCGTCCACAGCGGATAATCCGGGGCCGGCACCAGCACTTCGTCGCCATTGTTAAGCAAGCCCTGCATGGCCATGACGATCAGTTCGGATGCGCCATTGCCCAGGTAAATGTCATCGATGCCGACACCCGCGACCTTCTTTTGCTGGGTGTAGTGCATGATCGCCTTGCGCGGCGCGAACAGGCCCTTGGAGTCGGTGTAGCCGGCGGCGCCCGACATATTCCGGATCATGTCCTGCATGATCTCGTCGGGCGGATCGAAACCGAAGACGGCCAGGTTGCCGATATTGAGCTTGATGATCTTGTGGCCGTCGTCTTCCATCTCGCGCGCTTTTTGCA
>DAMABW010000720.1:0-1678 GCA_031999925.1 Massilia sp.
TGGACGCTGCTGCGGTCGCGCGCCTGGCCGACGAGTTGCAGGCGGCCCGAGAGCAGGGCTTCGTAGCTGTCGGCCACGCGCTGGCGCTGGGCCAGTTCCCAGTCGAAGCGTTCGAGTTTGGCGAGGACGATCGCGCATTGCAGCGTGTCCATGCGTCCGCCGACGCCGACCCGGGTGTGCACGTAGCGGCGCGACTGGCCATGCACGCGGATTTCGCGCGCGGCGGCGGCGATCGCATCGTCGCTTGTGAACAGGGCGCCGCCATCGCCATAGCAGCCCAGTGGTTTGCTCGGGAAGAAACTGGTGCAGCCGACGGTCGACAGGTTGCAGCTCTGGCGTCCGCGGCAGGTGGCGCCGAAGCTCTGCGCGGCGTCTTCGATCACGGCCAGGTGGTGGCGCGTGGCAATGGCGTTGATCTCGTCCATGTCGGCCGGCTGGCCGTAGAGCGACACCGGCATGATGGCGCGCGTGCGCGACGTGATCCGTTCTTCGATCAGGCCGGGGGCGATATTGCAGGTGGCCGGATCGATGTCGACGAACACCGGCGTGGCGCCGAGCAGGACGATGACCTCGGCCGTGGCGATGAAGGAGAAGGGCGTGGTGATGACTTCGTCGCCAGGTCGGATGCCGAGCGCCATCAGCGCGATCAGCAGGGCCTCGGTGCCGGACGCCACCGTGATGCAGTGGCGCGCGCCGGTGTACTCGGCCAGGCGCGCCTCGAGCTCGGCCACTTCCGGGCCGAGGATGTACTGGCCATGGTCGAGCACGGTCTGGATGCGTGCGTTGATCGATGCGCGCGAGGCGGCGTACTGGGCTTTCAGGTCGATGAATTCCATGATGTTCCTGGTGTCGGGTGAGTGTCGTGGCGGCGCGCGCCGTCATACCTGTGCTGCGGGCACCGGCGTGCAAACGCCGTCCTGCAGTAAATAAAGGTCGCCGGTATGCGGGCACAGGGCTTCGCCATTGCCGCCCAGGCGCAACGGCAGGCGCTCTCCGTGGCGGCTCATCCAGCCGATCTGGCGCGCCGGCACGCCGGCCATCAGGGCGTAGTCGGGCACGTCGCGCGTGACCACGGCGCCGGCGCCGATAAAAGCGTACTCGCCGATCGTGACACCGCAGACGATCGTGGCATTGGCGCCGACGGTGGCGCCGCGCTTGACCAGCGTGCGCCGGTACTCATGCTTGCGCTCGACGGCGGCGCGCGGGTTGTGCACGTTGGTGAACACCATGCTGGGGCCGCAGAAGACATCGTCTTCCAGGGTGACGGCGTCGTAGACCGAGACGTTGTTCTGGATCTTGACGCGGTCGCCGATGACGACGTCGTTGGCGACGAATACGTTCTGGCCGAGCGAGCAGGCGGCGCCGATGCGCGCGCCGGCGCAAACGTGGGCGAAGTGCCAGACCCGGGTATCCGGGCCGAGGCTGGCGCCGGCGTCGACGATGGCGCTGGGGTGGATGGCGGCGCCCATTTCAATACTCCAACGGCAGGGCGACGCGCTTGCCGTCGCGCGCCGACATGTAGGCGGCGACCAGCACCTCGAGCGACTTCAATCCCTCGCGGCCGTCGGTCTCGGGTTCGGCTTCGCCGCGCAGCACCTTGATGACGTTGTCGTAGTAGAGCGGGTGGCCGTAGCCGACCACCAGCACCCGGGGGGCCTCGTCCGTGGACGGATTGACC
>DAMABW010000721.1:0-1649 GCA_031999925.1 Massilia sp.
GGCCGCGCGCGGGTATGCGGCGGCCACGGTCAGCTACCGCCTGTCCGGCCAGGCGCGCTATCCGGCCGCCATCGACGATGTAAAGGAAGCGCTGCGCTGGCTGCGCGCGAATGCGGACGGCTTCGGCATCGACCCGGCACGTGTGGCAATCGCCGGTGGCTCGGCCGGCGGCCAGATCGCGGCCCTGGTCGGCATGACCAGCCAGGACGCGGTGCGCGCCGTGGTGAACATCGACGGCCTGTCCGATTTCACTTCCGACGAAGCGCGCAGGCATGAGGACGACCCGGCCAAGAACCCGTCGGCGGCGGGCGCCTGGTTCGGCGGGCGCTATGCCGAAAAGACGGCCTTGTGGCGCGACGCCTCGCCGATCGTCCATGCCGGCAAGGATAGCCCGCCGGTGCTGTTCATCGTCAGCGGCGTGCGGCGCTTTTCCGTGGGCCGCGAGGCGATGATCGACCGGCTCGCACGGCATGGCGTCTTCACCGACACCGTCGCGCTGCCCGGCACGCCGCATTCGTTCTGGCTGTTCGACCCCTGGCTGGCGCCAACGGTCGAAGCGATGAGCGGCTTCCTCGAACGCGTGCTGGGGCCGCTGCCGGCGCGCGCACCCTGGTCGCCCGACCTTGGCGACGGCCGTTACCGCAACCCCATCCTGCATGCCGATTACTCGGACCCGGACGTGATCCGTGTCGGCGATAGCTATTACATGGTGTCGTCGAGCTTCGCCAATGCGCCGGGCCTGCCCTTGCTGGTGTCGAAGGACATGGTCAACTGGGCGTTGCAAGGACATGCCTTGCCCAAACTGGTGCCCGAAGACCGGTTTGCCGCGCCCCAGCACGGCAAGGGCGTGTGGGCGCCGAGCCTGCGCCATCACGACGGCCGCTTCTGGATCTTCTATCCCGACCCGGACCAGGGCGTGTACGTGACGACCGCTACCGATTTCGCCGGCCCGTGGAGCGTGCCGCACCTGCTCCTGCCGGGCAAGGGCATCATCGATCCGGCGCCGCTGTGGGACGAGGACGGCAAGGCATACTTGATCCACGCCTGGGCCAGGAGCCGCGCCGGCTTCAACAACGTGCTGACCTTGCGCCGCATGGCGCCGGACGGGCGCAGCCTGCTCGACAGGGCGGGCAAGGTCGTCATCGACGGCAACGCGCTGCCCGGCTACCGCACGCTGGAAGGACCGAAGCTGTACAAGCACGACGGCTGGTACTACGTGTTCGCGCCGGCCGGCGGCGTCGAGCACGGCTGGCAATCGGTGTTCCGCTCGCGCCGCATCGAGGGGCCGTACGAGACGCGTATCGTCATGGCCCAGGGCGCTACCGCCATCAACGGCCCGCACCAGGGCGCCTGGGTGCGCACGCCGCAGGGCCGCGACTGGTTCTTCCACTTCCAGGACCGGCGCGCCTACGGGCGCGTGGTGCACCTGCAGCCGATGCGCTGGCAGGATGGCTGGCCGCTGATCGGCGAAGCGTCGGCGACGCCGGGCGTCGGCCAGCCCGTCCTCGAACATGCCAAGCCGGTGGCCGGGAGTTTTCCGGTCAGCGTGCCGGCGGCAGGCGACGAATTCGAGAACCCGCTCCTGGGGACGCAGTGGCAATGGGCGGCCAACCCGCAACGCGGCTGGTATGCGCTCGACGCGCGGCCCG
>DAMABW010000722.1:0-1645 GCA_031999925.1 Massilia sp.
CGCCGTCAGGCTTTGCCATTCGCTGCGCGCCAGCAGTTCGCGCAGCTTGGCGATCGGCGCGGCGTCCACCGCTTCCTTCAGGCAGACAAAATAATACTGCTCGCGCATCACCGGAATGAAGTCGAGCCCGAACTCGACGGCCGCCGCCTGGATGCCGAAGCCGGCGTCTGCCAGGCCGGATGCCACGGCCGCCGCCACCGACAGATGGGTCGGTTCGGCGCTGTCGAAGCCGTTGACGCTGGTGGTGGCGATCGCCGCCTGGCGCAGCAGCTGCTCGACCGCCAGCCGGGTGCCGGAATTGACCTGGCGGTTCACGAAACGCACGTCAGGGCGCGCCAGGTCCTGCACGCTGTGGATGGCTTTCGGATTGCCGCGCGCCACCATCAAGCCCTGCTGGCGGCCGACGAAGTTGATCAGCTTGTGAACGCCGGGTTTCAGCAGCGACTTGAAGGTCTTTTGCGTCATGCTGCCCGGCGCGCGGTCTTCGCTGACGTGGAAGCCCGCCAGCTGGCATTCGCCGCGCCCGAGCGCTTCCAGGCATTCGACGCTGCCGCGAAACTGCAGGTCGAGGTGCAGCTTGGCGCTGCGGCCCATGAATTCCTTCAGGCGCGGCAGGGCCAGGTCGTGGCTGGCGACCATCCGGATCACGTGCGCGTTGGGGTCAAAGGCGAGCGCGAATTCGCGTTCCATCTCGGCCACCAGGTTCTCGACCTGGGGCAGCACGCGCATGCGCGCGCGGCGCTCGGCGAACAGCAGCTTTTCGCCGAAGGGCGACAGGCGGGCGCGCTTGCCGCGTTCCCAGACGATCAAATCCGATGCCAGCGCCGCTTCCCATTTCTTCAGCTCGCCCCAGACGTGGCGGTAGGACAACCCGAGCGTGGCGGCGGCCTGGCCGACCGATCCCGCGCCGTGGATGGCGGACAGGATGTCGAACAGCGGGTTGTCCAGCTGGGAGCGCAACGCGGCGGAATTCGCGAAGCTGTAGGCGAGCTTAACGTGCAACATATGCAAGCATGTTCATATTGAAAGTTTCTAAAGGCGGCTTACCATAGCACATCGATAAGAGGCAAAGGAACAAGATGGGGCTGACCATGAAGAAGCGTACGCTCGGCGCATTGGCGCTGGCGTCGCTGTTGCCCCCGGCCGCGCTGGCGCAGGATGGTCCCATGCCTGCCGCCACTACTGCCGGGGCGCCCGTGCTGCTGGCGGCAGGCAGCCTGCGCCAGGCCTTTGGCGACATCCTGGCCGCTTACCGTGCGGCCGGCGGCCAGCATGTTGAAATCCAGTACGGCCCGTCCGGCAAGCTGCGCAAGGACATGGAAGGCGGCCGCAGCGTCGATGTATTCGCCTCGGCGGCCAGCGAGCATACCGAGGCGCTGGCGAAAAGCGGCTTGCTCGGCGTATCGCAGGTATTCGCCCATAACGACCTGTGCGTGGTCGTGACACCGCAAGCCGGCCTGCGCGCCGACAATCTGCTCGACGCCCTGCGCGCGCCGGCGCTGCGCCTGGCGACCTCGACTCCGGTCAGCGACCCGATGGGCGACTACACCTGGCAGTTCTTCCGCAACGCCGACCGGCAGCAGCCCGGCCTGTACGCCGTGCTGGATGCGAAGGCCCTCAAATTGTCCGGCGCCGCCAACGGCGA
>DAMABW010000723.1:0-1634 GCA_031999925.1 Massilia sp.
GAAGCCCTGGCGGCGGTCGAGCGCTTCATCAAGCTGCACCCGAACCATGCCCAGGTCGACTACATGTACTACCTGCGCGGCCTGATCAACTTCAACGACCAGATCGGCTTCCTCAGCATCGTCTATTCGCAGGACCCGTCCGAGCGCGATCCGCGCGCCACCCGCGAAGCATTCGCCGCCTTCAAGGCCCTGGTCGACAAGTTCCCGAACAGCAAATACGCGCCGGATTCGATCGCCCGCCTGAACTACCTGATCAACGCGATGGCGCAGTACGAAGTCCACGTGGCGAACTACTACTTCCGCCGCGGCGCCTACATGGCCGCCCTGAACCGCGCGCAGAATGCGGTCAGCGACTACAGCGAATCGCCGTCGCGCGAGGAAGCGCTGTTCATCATGATCCGCTCCTACGACAAGCTCGGCATGTTCGACCTGCGCGACGACACCCAGCGCGTCTTCACCCTGAACTACCCGGACAGCCGCTTCATCAACCCGAACGCCAGCGGCGATGCGCCGTGGTGGAAGTTCTGGTCGAAGTCGGGCGCGAAACCGGCGCCGAAGGATGTGGTGGCGAAATAATCACCGCGGCGCGGTGATGATTTCGGTGGCACGATGATCATCGTTGGCGCATCACTGTGCCGAGGTCCGTAGGGCGGGCACTGTGTGGTGCTGGCATTTAGCCAGCCCTACTGCCCACGCGGAACGATGATCATTGTTGGCGGTATTCACGAATCATTGTTGGCGCATCACCGGGCCAGCGCCTGTTGAACGCGTGGACGGCAAAGCCGCCTCTCGTGGCCCGGTCCACCCTACGTTAGTTTTCCAGCTTGCGCCGGAACACCCAGGTCCGCTCCTTCGATTCTCCAGGCACAAACGCATACCCATCGACATCGAATTCCTTCAACGCCTCCGGATCGGTGATCCCGTTTTCGATCGCGTAACGCGCCATCATGCCGCGCGCCCGCTTGGCGAAGAAGGAAATGATCTTGTATTTGCCGTTCTTCCAGTCCTCGAACACGGGCGTGACGACCGGCGCGTCGAGCAGCTTCGGCTTGACCGACTTGAAGTACTCTTCCGACGCCAGGTTCACCAGCGCCGTCGGGCCGGTGTGCGCCAGTTGCGCATTCAGGGCGCGCGTGATGGCCTCGCCCCAGAAGGTGTACAGATCCTTGCCGCCCGGATTAACGAGCCGGGTGCCCATCTCCAGCCGGTAGGGATGGATCAGGTCGAGCGGACGCAGCAGCCCGTACAGCCCCGACAGGATGCGCAGGTGGCGCTGGGCAAAGGCGATGGCGTCAGGCCGCAGGCTGCGCGCATCGAGCCCGCCATACACGTCACCGTCGAAGGCCATCACGGCCTGGTGGCCTTCCGTGTGGTCGGCCGTCCAACTGGCGTAACGCGCCACGTTCAGCACCGACAGGGTGTCGGAAATGTGCATCAGGTCGCCCACCTGGCCGGGCGACAGATCGCGCAGCACGCCGATCAGTTGACCGGCGCGGTCGATGAAATCGGGGAGCGTGTGCTCCTGGGTGGGACTCGGAGTCTCGAGGTCGAGGGATTTGGCAGGCGATAAGACAAGCAGCATAGAAACCTAACAGCGCAAACGCAAAAGCAATTAATATTTCCTATATGATACC
>DAMABW010000724.1:0-1627 GCA_031999925.1 Massilia sp.
TGGCGCCGGAGAACATCGTGGTCGACAGTGCACCGAAGCCGTTGGCCAGCAGGGTCCAGAGAATCCAGGCCAGCATCGCCAGGCCGATCGCCATCGCCAGCACCGACAGGGCGATGCCGACGCGGTGCGCCAGCAGGCGCTTGCGGTAGACAGGATTGGTGACGTTCATTTCGTGCCTTCCTTGCGGGACATCCCCGCCAACATCAGTTTTGCAGCCGACAGCACGACGAAGGTGATGGCGAACAGGATCAGTGCCAGCGCGAACAGCGAGGACACGTGCAGCGGCGAGGCCGCTTCGGCGAATTCGTTCGCCAGGGTCGAGGAAATCGAGTTACCGGCCGAGAACAGCGACCAGCTCAGTTCATGCGCGTTACCGATCACGAAGGTCACCGCCATCGTTTCGCCGAGCGCGCGGCCCAGGCCCAGCATCACGCCGCCGACCACGCCGTTGCGGGTATAAGGCAGCACCACCTTGCGCACCACTTCCCACTTGGTGCAGCCCAGGCCGTAGGCCGATTCCTTGAGCACGGTCGGGACGATCTCGAACACGTCGCGCATTACCGAGGAGATGAAGGGGATGATCATCACAGCCAGGATCAGGCCGGCGGTCAGGATGCCGATGCCCATGGTCGGGCCCTGGAACAATTGGCCGATCACGGGCAGCTGGCCCAGAGTCGATTTCAGCAGCGGCTGCACATGGTCGGCGAACAGCGGCGCGAACACGAACAGGCCCCACATGCCGTAGATGATCGACGGCACGCCCGCCAGCAGCTCGACCGCGGTGCCCATCGGGCGACGCAGCCAGACCGGGCAGATTTCGGTCAGGAAGAGCGCGATGCCGAAGCTGATCGGAAAGGCGACCGCCAGCGCGATCAAGGACGTGGCCAGCGTGCCCCAGATGGCGATCAGGGCGCCGAACTTGTCGTCGACCGGGTCCCACTCGACCGTGCTGATGAACGAGGCGCCAAATTCTTTAAAGGCCGGCGCCGCGCCGATGGCCAGCGAAATGATGATGCCCACCAGTACGAGCAGCACGCTGGCGGCGAACAGGAAGGTGATCTTGTGGAAGAAGAAGTCCTGGATGCGCTGGTTGCGCATGGTCTTGCTGAGGGCGGCCTGCTGCTTGTCGGCGATGGCCGCGCCAGCTGGCTTGTCGAGGGCGACTGATGGGTGTGCGCTCATGTGATGTTCTTATATGGATGTACTGCTTTCAGGGACAAACAGGCGCCGCCGGCCTGATCAGGTGCCGGCGGCGGGGTGACTGCATTACCAGACCGCCTTGCCCGAAGCGTCCTTCAGGTTGGCTTTCCAGGCGTCCTGGACCAGCTTGGTGACGGCGGCCGGCATCGGCACGTAGTCCAGGTCGGCGGCGGCGCCGGCACCGTTCTTGTAGGCCCAGTCGAAGAACTTCAGGACTTCCTTGCCTTTGACGGCGTCGGCCTGCGACTTGTGCACCAGGATGTAGGAGGCGCCGGTGATCGGCCAGCTGGCCTTGCCCGGCTGGTCGGTCAGGACCACGGCGAAGCCTGGAGCCTTGGCCCAGTCGGCGCTGGCGGCGGCGGCCTTGAAGGCTTCGTCGTCAGGCTGCAAGAAGGCGCCTTCGCGGTTCTGCAGTTGGGTATGCGAC
>DAMABW010000725.1:0-1613 GCA_031999925.1 Massilia sp.
CGGTTGCGGCCCAGCAGCGCCAGGACGACGGCCCCGCCGACGAACAGCAGCGCGGCGGCAAGGCGCTGCCTTTGAAAGCCATCGTCGACGAAGCGCTGGCCCTGGGCGGCTGCGAGTCCGTCAAGGACGTGATCGTCTACAAGCGCACCGGCGGTAACATCGCCTGGGTCGAGGGGCGCGACATGGCGCTGTCCGACTTGGTCGAGGGCCAGTCCGCCGAATGCGAACCGGAATGGGTGGATGCCGAGCACCCGCTGTTCATTCTCTACACATCAGGCTCGACCGGCACCCCGAAAGGCGTGCAGCACTCGACCGGCGGCTATCTGCTGTGGGCGGCGCTGACCATGAAATGGTCGTTCGACATCAAGCCGCAAGACGTGTTCTGGTGCACCGCCGACATCGGCTGGGTGACCGGCCACAGCTACATCGCCTATGGCCCACTGGCGGTCGGCGGCACGCAGGTCGTGTTCGAAGGCGTGCCGACCTACCCGAACGCCGGCCGCTTCTGGGAGACCATCGCCAAGCACAAGGTGTCGATCTTCTACACCGCGCCGACGGCGATCCGTTCGCTGATCAAGGCGTCGGATGTGGACGAAAAAGTCCATCCGAAGAATTACGATTTGTCCTCGCTGCGCCTGCTCGGTTCGGTGGGTGAGCCGATCAATCCGGAAGCCTGGATGTGGTACTACAAGAACGTGGGTCAGGAACGCTGCCCGATCGTCGACACCTTCTGGCAGACCGAAACCGGCGGCCACATGATCACCCCGCTGCCGGGCGCGACGCCGATGGTGCCGGGCTCGTGCACGCTGCCGCTGCCGGGCATCATGGCGGCCATCGTCGACGAATCCGGCGCCGATGTGGCGAACGGGCAGGGCGGTATCCTGGTCGTGAAGCGTCCGTGGCCGTCGATGATCCGCACCATCTGGAACAACCCGGACCGCTTCCGCACCAGCTACTTCCCGGAAGAACTGGGCGGCAAGTATTACCTGGCGGGTGACGGCGCCATCCGCAACAAGGACACGGCTTACTTCACGATTACCGGCCGCATCGACGACGTGCTGAACGTGTCGGGACACCGCATGGGTACGATGGAGATCGAGTCGGCGCTGGTGGCCAATCCGATCGTGGCCGAGGCGGCCGTGGTCGGGAAACCGGACGACACGACCGGCGAATCGATCTGCGCGTTCGTCGTGCTGAAGCAGGCACGGCCGACGGGTGAGGAGGCCAAGAAGCTGGCGGCCGAGTTGCGTACCTGGGTGGGCAAGGAGATCGGGCCGATTGCCAAGCCGAAAGAAATCCGCTTTGGCGACAACCTGCCGAAGACGCGTTCCGGCAAGATCATGCGCCGCCTGCTGCGCGTGCTGGCCAAGGGCGAGACGATTACGCAGGATGTGTCGACGCTGGAAAATCCGGCGATCCTGGACCAGCTCAAGGAAGCATCCTGATGTTTGTTGGGCGCCCGGCTGAGGTGCCGGGCGCCTGACTGTACTGCTGCCGTGACCGCGCCGCCCTGTTTCGATGGGGCGGCGTTGTTTTATGCGCCGTCCGGGGTGCCGCCGTAGGCTTTCATCAGGGCTTCGCGGTCGAGGGCTTTCTTGTCGGTCGTGACGGCG
>DAMABW010000726.1:0-1613 GCA_031999925.1 Massilia sp.
ATGCTCGGAACCGCGCTGCGACACCGAGGCGAAGCCGGCGCCGATCTCCACGCCCTTCACCGCGTTAATCCCCATCATCGCGTAGGCGATGTCGGCGTCGAGCTTGTCGTAGATCGGCTGGCCCCAGCCGACCGGCACGCCGCGCGCCACCACGTCGATGCGCGCACCGATCGAGTCGCCGGCGCGGCGCAGTTCGTCCATCGCCGCTTCCATGCGCGCGATCAGGGCGGCGTCGCCGGTAGCGGCGAAGAAGGGATTGTTGGCCACGTGTTCCCAGCCTTCGAACGGGATCTCGATGTCGCCCAGGGCGCGCATGCAGCCCATGAATTCCACACCATGGCGCTCGCGCAGCCATTTCCTGGCGATGGCCCCGGCCCCGACCACGGGCGCGGTCAGGCGCGCCGAGGAGCGTCCGCCGCCGCGCGGGTCGCGCACGCCATATTTATGCCAATAGGTGTAGTCGGCGTGGCCGGGACGGAAGTTATCAAGGATGTTGCCGTAGTCCTTGCTGCGCTGGTCCTCGTTCGGGATCAGGAGCGCGATCGGGGTGCCGGTGGTGACGCCCTCAAAGACGCCGGACAGGATCTGCACCCGGTCGCCTTCCTGGCGCTGGGTCACGTGGCGCGAGGTGCCGGGTTTGCGGCGGTCGAGTTCGGGCTGGATGTCGGCTTCCGACAGCGCCATGCCCGGCGGGCAGCCGTCGATGACGCAGCCGATTGCCGGGCCGTGCGACTCGCCGAAGGTGGTAACGGAAAACAGCTTGCCGAAAGAATTCCCAGACATGGTATGCGATGCGAGTGACGAAAAGACCATTCTACCAGCCGGCGCGCACAATGGAACGGCTGTTTATCCGGCGGTCAAGCCCGATTCACACCGCAAAAGTGTTGCCGCAAAGAATTTATTTTTGTATCCAGGAGGGCAACGGGTGCCGATCGGGCACGTTTGCCGCTATACTTGTTTGCGATTGACATGCCGAGCTTAATCCTGGAGACGCAACAATAATGCCCGCATCGATTACGCCCGGAACCGGCGCCGACGCGCCCGACGACCTGGTGTTCCTTGACGAAGCGCCGATCGCGTCCGCGCCCGCGCAAGGTACCCGCCAGACCTGGCGCATCCTGGTCGTGGACGACGACGCCGACGTGCACTCGACCACCACCTTTGCCTTGTCCAGCCTCGAAGTCCAGGGCCGCCCGCTGGAATTCCTGCACGCCTACTCGGCGCACGAAGCACGCGAACTGCTGGCGCGCGTCCCCGGCATCGCCGTGGTCCTGCTCGACGTGGTGATGGAGCAGCCCGACGCCGGCCTGCACCTGGTGCATTACATCCGCGACACCCTGGGCCTGACCGATATCCGCATCATCCTGCGCACCGGCCAACCGGGCTACGCGCCCGAGATGGACGCCATCCGCGACCTCGACATCAACGACTACCGCACCAAGTCGGAACTCACGCGCACCAAGCTCTATACCGCCGTGGCCGCCGCCGTACGCTGCTACCAGCAATTACACGCCCTGAGCCTGGGCCGGGTCGCGCTGGAGCGCATCGCCCGCGCCGGCGCCGAGCTGATGAACCTGCACAGGCCGCGCGATATCGCCCGCGCCGTGCTGGGC
>DAMABW010000727.1:0-1586 GCA_031999925.1 Massilia sp.
TCCGACAGGGTGATGTACAGGCCGCTCTCACCGCGCGCCACGCCGTCGAGCAGGAACTGCAGCCCGAGCGTGGTCTTGCCGGTGCCCGGCGTGCCTTCGACCAGGTAGACCCGTTGCGGGGTCAGGCCGCCGCCGAGGATATCGTCGAGGCCCGGGATGCCGGTGGACATGCGTGGGGCGGTGGTCAAGGTGCTGGAGGGTGCGGAATTCATGAAGCGGCCTATGGTATGACGGGAGGAAGGGCTGGGTGGTACTGCGGTCTTTCCAGCGAAGCATTATAGAGTGCTTTGCAAGCCGCATCCCGGGTCAAGCGTTGCCTAACGGCCACGCCTCATCACCATCAGCCTTCGATGCGGCTCAGGCGCTGGCCGAAGATGCCCCAGCGCGTCTGCGCGCCGTCGACGGTGGCGCACAAGGCCCAGCCGGTGCCGATCTTCTCGACGGTGACCTCGGTTTCGAGTTCCTTTGCTACTTTATCGGCCCAGCCCTGGGCGGCGCCGCGGCCCTTGAAGAGTTCCTGGCCTTCGTAGACCACGGTGGCATCGAAGACGGGAGCGGAAAATACGGACATAAGTGTTCGGTTCGGAGGTGGTTGGAAAAATGCCCCGGCGGGCGGGGCATCTGTGGTTATCGCATGAATCTTACCGCATTTACTTCAGTGCGCGGATCGCCTGCAGCACCGGCTGCAGCACGGCCGCGCCCAGGCGGGCGCTGCGCGCGCCATCCCAGCCCACTTGCGGGTCCGGATCGTTGGCGTTGTCCTTGAACGGCAGTTCCAGGGTCAGCGACAGGCAGCCGAAGGCGTGGGTGATGTGCGGCGAACCCATGGTCAGGGTCTCTTCGGTGTATGGCGTTTCGCCGTAGCCGTGCACGTCCTGGAAGTCCGGGCTGGCGATCATGAAGTTGTCGCTGAAGCGCTTCTGCGCGGCGGCCTGCTCGGGCGTGAAGTTCGGCAGCGATTCGCTGCCGGCCACGAAGACGTAAGGCAGGCCTTCGTCGCCGTGCACGTCGAGGCAGAGGTCGACGCCGGTCTCGTGCATCTTCTGCTTGACCAGGAAGACCTCCGGGCTGCGCTCCATGGTCGGGTTCAGCCACTCGCGGTTCAGGTTGGCGCCGGCGGCATTCGTGCGCAGGTTGCCGCGGACGGAACCGTCCGGATTCATGTTCGGGACCACGTAGAACACGGTCTCGTTCAACAGCTGGCGGCCGAACGGGTGGGCCGGGTCGAGCAGGGCGTCAAGCATGCCTTCGACGAACCATTCGGCCATGGTTTCGCCCGGGTGCTGGCGGGCGATGACCCAGACTTTTTTCTTTTCAGGCGACGGTTCGCCGATGACGAGCATGTTCAGGTCGCGGCCGTCGACGGTCGAACCCAGGTCGAGCATGCGCACGTTTTCGCTCATCTGGGCGCGGTCGAGCAGCTCGAGGTGGCGTTCCCACGAGTAGGGCTCGAAGTAGGCGTAGTAGACGCTGTCCATGCCCGGGGTGTGCTCGATGGTCATCACCTGGCCGTCGTACGAGGTCGGCACGCGGAACCAGTTGATGCGGTCGTAGCTGGCCATCGCGTTGTAGCCTTCCCAGCCGGC
>DAMABW010000728.1:0-1577 GCA_031999925.1 Massilia sp.
GCGCACCTTGCCCGGCTGGTTCAGGCCGAGCTGCTTGATACGCTTCTTGGCATGCTTTTGCGCGATCTCGGCGCCGGCCTTGCCGCAGCTCTGGCGGCAATTCTCGCCCTCGCGCACGTTCATGCAGAAAAAGACGTGGTGTTCGTAGAATGGTTTCTCGTCGTTCATATCGTGTCCAATGCGGGAGCCATGCGCCATGATACGCGCTCTTGCGTGCAGCCCTAGTGCCGATTCAGCTTGTGCGAGGGCAGCAGCAGGAACCAGAGCGCGAAAAACGGCCAGGTAATCGACAGGAACTGGGCCGCCCCATTGAAGTTCAGGAACTTGCCCTGCACCCAGCCCTGGAGCGTGGAAGTAAAGTAGGGGTTCGCCGGGATCGTGTTCACCACGATCAAACTCAGCACCAGCGTCACTACCGCCAGCCGGCGCTGGGCGATCTGCGGCGCAAAGGCCAGGCCTGCCAGCATGATCAGTCCGATCAGGAAGCCGCCCTCGGCGCCCGGCGTCACCCAGACAAAGGCATTGTCCGGCCGGAACAGCAGCGAACTGGCCAGGGTTTTCAGGACCAGGGCCGCCACCAGCATCAGGATCATCAGGGTATAGCGCGGCGCCCCCCGGCGCAGCAGGCACATCAGGGTAAGCGCGGCCCCGGTCATGCCGCAGGCGGTGATGATGGTTTCCGACAGCCAGTACTGTTCCACGCCCATCGCGGGACCGGGGCGCAGCATGGCCACCAGGTCGATGTCCTCCTCGAACCAGTCGGACAGCCAGCCCGAGATCATGGGCAGCACCTGGCCGTGGCCGAACAGGAAGCTTTGCGGGTAGATCTGGGCCAGCGGCCACAGGGCCAGCAGCACCAGGCCCTGGCTGGCGTGGGGCGCGAGCCAGCGCTGTCGCAGGCGGTTCAGGCGGCCTTCGTCGAGCAGGCCGCGCGCCAGGAAAGGCCCGATGCAGGCGCCGATCAGGCATCCGACGCTGTTGGTCAGCAAATCGAGGTTCGAGGGCACGCGGCTGGGCAGGAAATTCTGCACCGCCTCCATGCCGCCCGAGACCAGCACGCCGAGGATGGCGGCCAGCAGCGCGGCCCAGATGCCGCGCAGGAAGGGATACATGGCCAGCACCAGCAGCACGCCGAAAGGCACGTAGCCGACGATGTTGACCATCACGTCGAAGCCGGTCCAGTAGCGCTGCTTGACCAGGTTCAGGAAGGAGAACACCGGCAGGCCGTTGTTGCGCCAACCGGTGAACGGGTACCAACTGGCGTAGACGATCAGCAGGAAGTAGGCGAGCAGCGCCGCGCGTGCCACGGGGGACCCACGGCGCGGCCCGGCTTCCGGCGGTTCAGGGCTGGAAGCCGTTTCCTTTACTTCCTTCGTGATCATTTTGCCCGCGTATCGATTCCAGCCAGCCAGGCGGCGATGTCGGCGGCGGCGGCGTCGGTGCTGGCGGCCAGGGCGCGCACGCCGCCGGCGGCATCCGCACTCGGGGCCGGCGAGATGCGGCTGATGGTTTTCTGGTCGAGCAGGGCATGGCCGCGGAACACCGAGGCGCGCAGCACCACCTGGCCCTCGCTCTGG
>DAMABW010000729.1:0-1572 GCA_031999925.1 Massilia sp.
CAGGCCTGCTGGGACAGTGCCTGGCGCTCATGCGCAACGTCGATCCAGTCCGAATCATTGAACATGAGGATGTTGGGCCGCGCCAGTGCACCACAGTTCGGACACGTTGGAAGTGGGCCCATCAGTTCGCAGTGCGCATCGTCGACGATCGGGACGAAGCCTGAAGCAGACCAGACGGCGTTCGAACATGGCCGAAGGCATTGCAGGGCGTGGATAGAGCCGTGGCACTCGTCGATACTTCCAGAAGTGAATCCTGCCCGGTGAAAATGACCGTCCACGTTGCTAGTGAAGACGATGCTTCCAAATGGCTTCGATGCACCCCAGCGCCTGAGCAGCTCATACCCGGGGTGTGGAGAGGCCTTCCGGTACAGGGCCAGCCGATGCCCATAAAAACCCCAGGCGCGCCGCGGATGTTCGTAGAACGCGGCAGGGGACGCGATATCCATGAACGCGATACCGCTCGCCGCAAGCGCAGGATAGGCTCTCCAGAATCCTGCGTTGCCACGAAAGTCCGGTAGCCCCGAGTCGACTCCCATGCCGGCGCCGGCCGCAATCACGACACCGTCCGCCTGCCCGATGAGTTCGGCCGCACGCGCCACGGCAAGCGGATCGGGCGCGCCGGAAGAACCCGGCATCATGGAAGCCTCCTTGTCTGGTGATGGGTCTGGCAGCTTATACCTTTCGGGTGCATCCATTCCATGTTCCTCTCGACGTTGGTTAAAGTTGTCCGGTTTGCTTCGGGGCAACCGGAACGGCGCGGCAAGTATCGTCGGCTCCGCGACAAGCGCTGTCGCAGGCGCTCCCTGACAAGCGGTGCATGGCATCCTCGCAGCGCCATGCGACGCCGGTTGTCGCAAGTGCCATCAGACTGGCGGCTGATCGTCCTCCCGCACCTCTGCCATGCATGCTCCTCTTGCCGACCTGTCGCTCTACCGCTTTCTGTGCTCGTACTGGGTAGCGAGCCACTTCGCCGCCGGGCCGCTGCGCTTCCTGCTGATGCATATCAGCGCAGATCCCGCAGGTGTGCTCGAAGACAAGGCGGACTGCCGAGCCCTCGCTGCGGCGCGCTGCGTGCTTCGCAGCGGAGCGGTGTATGCGGTCGGGCTGCAGGGCCCGCGTGCCGATCTGGTGGGGGCGTGCAGCGTCCTGGCCCAGGCACTGCCGCAGCACGGCTATGACGAGAGCTTCTTCGGTAGCATTGACCAGGAAATTGCCAGTGCGTTGCGGGACGCGGGGTATGGCGCGGTCCGGGCTCGGCTGGAGAGGAACGCTTCTGTACGTCCGCGCCCGGCCCTGGCCGCCTCCCAGGTTGAATGGCTGCTGGTGGCCGTCGCCAACCGTATGCGGGCCGCGTGCGACGGGGAACCACTGGCGCCGCTGGGTGATGCGAGGCGAAGCCGGCCCGATGCCGGCAGGGACGATGAGGATGCCGCAATAGGCGCATACGAAAATGTCCTGGACGCCTGCGCACTTGCCTACCAGGCCAGCGCCCGGACTGTATGCGGCGTAGTGCTTGACCGGCTGGCGGTGTACAACTTCGTCGCGGCGCGGGCGGGCCGGAGCCACTACCGG
>DAMABW010000730.1:0-1570 GCA_031999925.1 Massilia sp.
GCCGCCCTCGAACGCTTTGGCACGCCCTGGTTCCGCGAACTGCTGGCCTACGAACCGGCGCCGGTGCTGCAGGCGGTGCGCCAGCCGATCCTGGTGCTGAACGGCGAACGCGATCTGCAAGTGCCGGCCAATCTCGACTTGCTGCCGATCCGCACCGCGCTGGCAGGCAACCCGCGCACCGTGGTCAAGGAAATGCCGGGCCTGAACCACTTGTTCCAGACGGCGAAGACCGGCGGCATCGAGGAATATGGCCAGATCGAGGAAAGCTTCGCGCCGGCGGCGCTGGACACCATCGCCGGCTGGATCAAGACCACCGTGGAGTGAACGCGCCAGCGTAAAATATCTTGATGGAAACGACCACCCTCCACGACCAGCCCCTCCCGCACAGCCTGGCCACCAGGATCGCCGGCTGGGGCAGCATCGCGCGCCAGTACCCGATCTTCGGCAAGACCTGGTTCGGCTACCGCGTGCGCTCCTTCCTGGTGCCGCTCGGCCTGCTGGCCGGGGTGCTGGTGCTCATCGGCGCCTTTATTCCGGGGTCCCAGGCGGCGCTGGTGCGCGGCGCCCTGCTGGCGGCCTGGCTGGTGGTGGTGCTGGCCCTGTTCCTGGGCCGGGCACTGGCGGTGCTGGTATGCCGCCAGGGATGGCCGGCGCAGCGCGAAGCGGCCGGCGTCGTCTGCGCGCTGCTGTTCGGTGCGCTGTGCACGCTGCCGATCACACCCTACACCCGGATCAACCCGACGCCCGCCGCCATTCCGAACGCGACGCCCCAGCAGATCGAACAGCTGCGCGAACGGACCCGCGAGAACCAGATCGTCAACCTGGTCTTCTGGACCCTGGTGCTGGCCTGGCTGGGCGGCGGCGCCGACCTGCTGGCCTGGTTCCGCCAGCGCCGCCTGCTGCGCGAGAACGAACTGCTGGGCCAGGTGGCGCGCTACAAGGACGAGCGCAACGAAGTCGAGATGCAGCTCTCCATCCTGGCCAGCCAGGTCGAGCCGCACTTCCTGTTCAACACCCTGTCGGGCGTGCGCGCCGCCATGCTGAGCGATCCGGCGCGCGGCGTGGCCATGATCGACCACCTGGTCGACTACCTGCGCGCCACGATCCCGCAGCTGCGCGCCGACCGCGCCCAGACGTTTGTTTCGCTCGGCTCCCAGCTCGATGCGGCCCAGGCTTACCTCGGCATCATCCGTGCGCGCCTGCCGCGCCTCGCTGTCGAGATCGACTGTCCGCACGATCTGCGCAAGGTCGCCATTCCGCCGCTGATGCTGATCTCGCTGGTCGAGAACGCCGTCAAGCACGGCATCGAACTCAAGAAAGGCCCGGCCCGCATCCGCATCGGCGCCGTACGCCGCCAGGCCGGCGATGCCGAGGTGCTGGAACTGGCTGTGGCCGACGACGGCGTCGGCTTCGGCAACGCCACCAGCGGCAGCGGCATCGGCCTGTCGAATATCCGCGAGCGCCTGAAACACCTGTACGACGGCGCGGCCGCCCTGTCGCTGCGTGCCGGAGACGAAGGCGGCGTGGTGGCCAGCCTCGTGCTGCCGCTGCGCGCCATGCCCGATCAAGG
>DAMABW010000731.1:0-1570 GCA_031999925.1 Massilia sp.
TGCGCGCTTTTCTATAGACCCTGTTCGAGGAAAACACCTACCCGTTCAAAGCGGCGTTTCGCGGCTTTTACTTCACCAGCGCGCTGCAGGAAGGTGCGGTGCAGGACCTGGCCTCGAAGCGCGTGGCCAGCCGCTTCGACCTCGAACTGCGCGAACAACGCAGCAGCGAAGCGGAAGAGGGCGAGGGCGGCGGCTACTTCCTGCTCGAGCTGTTCCGCAAGGTGATTTTCGCCGACCGCGAGCTGGTCAAGCGCTATACGAATCCGGCCAGCGCGCGCCTGAAGTACGCCGCCTTTTTCGCCGCCACCATCGCCCTCGGCGCGGCCCTGGGCGGCTGGAGCTGGTCCTACATGGGCAACAGCCAGCTGGTGGCGAACGTCCAGGCCGACCTCGACAAGGTGATGCGCATGCAGGACAAGCGCATCGATCTGCAATCGCGCCTGGAAGCGCTGGACATCCTGCAGGACCGCATCGAGCAGCTCGACAAGTACAAGCAGGACCAGCCCTGGGCGCTGTCCTTCGGCCTGTACCAGGGCGAGAAGGTCGAGCGCAAACTGCGCGACGAATACTTCGCCGGCGTGCGCGCGGTGATGGTGGAGCCGGTGGCCGCCGCGCTGGAAACCATGCTGACCGAGGTGAATGCGAATGCCGCCGCGCTCGACCCGAATGCAGGGGCGCAGAACGCACAGGCGACGGAAGCGACCCAGGCCGCGCCCGCGATCAAGCCCGGCCAGCCCTACCAGGACGTCTCGCCGACGAATGTGGCCGACGCCTACAACGCGTTGAAAACCTACTTGATGCTGGGCGATAAAAGCCATGCCGAGCCGGGCCACCTGAACGACCAGCTGACCCGCTACTGGCGCACCTGGCTGGAAGCGAACCGCGGCGCCATGCCGCGCGAGCAGATGATCCGCAGCGCCGAGCGTTTGCTGACCTTCCACCTGGGCCAGATCAACGACCAGGCCTGGCCGCAGGTGACCCTGAAACTCGGCCTGCTCGACGGCGCGCGCGAAAACCTGCGCCGCGTGGTGCGCGGCACGCCGGCGCGCGAACGCGTGTATGCCGACATCAAGACCCGCGCCGCCACCCGCTTCCCGGCGGTGACCGTGGCGCGCATCGTCGGCGAACAAGACCAGGGCCTGCTCGCCGGCAGCCATGCGGTGACCGGCGCCTTTACCCGCGACGCCTGGAACAAGTATGTGCAGGGAGCGATCCGCGATGCCTCGAACCGCGAGCTGTCCAGCACCGACTGGGTGCTGAAGACCGTGGCCAAGGACGACCTCACGCTCGAAGGCAGCCCCGAGCAGATCCAGAAGACCCTGGTCGACATGTACAAGGCCGAGTATGCCAAGGAATGGGGCCGCTTCGTGCAGGGCGTGACGGTAACCGACCTGAAAGGCTTCGAGGGCAGCGTGCAGGCCATGAACCGCCTCGGCGACCCGCAGAATTCGCCGCTGGCGCGCCTCCTGAAAACCATCTACGACGAAACCTCCTGGGACAATCCGGGCGCCGTGCAGGCGAACCTGGGCAAGACCGAGCGCGGCCTGATCGGCTGGTTCAAGGAAGTGAT
>DAMABW010000732.1:0-1570 GCA_031999925.1 Massilia sp.
CCCGGAACAGGGCACCCTGCTCGGTTTCTGGATCTACCTGATGAGCGACTGCCTGCTGTTCGCATCGCTCTTCGCGGCCTATGCAGTGCTGGGCCGTAACTTCGCGGGCGGCCCGTCGGGCGCCGAGCTGTTCGACCTGCCGCTGGTGGCGATCAATACCGGCTTCCTGCTGGTGTCGTCGATCACCTTCGGCTTCGCGATGATCGCGGCGCAGGCCAAGAAGCTGGGTTCGGCCCAGCTCTGGCTGGGCATCACCGGCCTGCTGGGCCTGTGCTTCCTGGGCCTGGAACTGTACGAGTTCTACCACCTGATCCACGAAGGCGCCGGCCCGTCGCGCAGCGGCTTCCTGACCGCGTTCTTCTCGCTGGTCGGCACCCACGGCCTGCACGTGCTGTTCGGTATCGTGTGGCTGGTCGTGCTGATGTTCCAGCTGGCCAAGCACGGCCTGAACGTCGAAAACATGCGCCGCCTGTCGTGCCTGTCGCTGTTCTGGCACTTCCTGGACGTCGTCTGGATCTTCGTCTTCACCTTTGTCTACCTGATGGGAGTGCTGCCATGAGCAACCAACACCACGACCATGGCCACGACGCGCTGCACGGCCACACCCACGGCGACCACCCTGGCGTGCATTACAGCCTGAAGGACTACACGACCGGCTTCGTGCTGGCCGTGATCCTGACCGTCATCCCGTTCTGGCTGGTGATGGGCAACGTGCTCGATCCGTCGACCACCAAGTTCGTCATCCTCGGCTTCGCCGGCGTCCAGCTCATCGTGCACATGATTTACTTCCTGCACATGAACTCGAAGTCGGAAGGCGGCTGGAACATGATGGCGCTGATCCTGACCATCGTCCTGCTGGTGATCGTGCTCTCGGGCTCGATCTGGGTCATGCACCACATGAACGCCAACATGATGCCCGGCATGGGCGACGCCGCGGCCGTGACCGGCCACGGTCCTCACGACATGAAATAATGTCGAGGCACGATCCGGTAGCGGCCAACCCGCCACGCAAGACCGCGCGGGTCATCCTTGCGATCCTCGGGCTGCTCCTGATCGTGCTGTTCGCAGGGCTGGGAACCTGGCAGGTGGTACGCCTGCAATGGAAACTGGCCCTGATCGAACGGGTGGAGTCGCGTGTCCATGCGGCTCCCGTTTCACCGCCCCCGGCTGCACGCTGGGCGCAAGTCTCCAAAGAAAACGACGAATACCGGCACGTACGTCTCGCCGGGCACTTCCTCTACGAATACACGACGCCTGTCCAGGCGGTGTCCGACCTGGGCGCCGGCTTCTGGCTGGTCACGCCTTTCTGCAGTACCGACGGTGCCATCGTCCTGGTGAACCGCGGCTTCATCGCCTCTACCGGCAATACCGCCGCACGCTTCCCGGCGCGCCGTGCTTCCGGCAATGCCTGCGCTGGCGCCGCTTCCGGCACGCGGCACACGCTGACCGGCTTGCTGCGCATCGCCGAACCCGGCGGCGGCTTCCTGCGCGATAACGATCCGGCGCGCAACCGCTGGTTCTCGCGCGACGTCGCCGGCATCGCCGCCGCGCGCGGCCTCACCAATGTTGC
>DAMABW010000733.1:0-1570 GCA_031999925.1 Massilia sp.
CGACGGCATCGCTTTCCAGACCAATATCCTGGCCCTGAATGCGGCGGTCGAAGCGGCGCGCGCCGGCGAGCAGGGGCGCGGCTTCGCCGTCGTCGCCAGCGAAGTGCGCGGTCTGGCGCAGCGCTCGGCCGATGCGGCGCGCGAGATCAAGGCCCTGATCGAAGAGTCGGTGGTCCAGGTCAGCGCCGGCAGCGCGCTGGCCCAGCAGGCGGGCAGCACCATGCAGGAAGTGGTGGCCAGCGTGCACCAGGTATCGGGCATCATTGCCGAGATCAGCGGCGCCAGCCGCGACCAGGCCCAGGGTATCGCCGAGGTTGGCGAGGCGATGGCCGGGATGGACGGCGACACGCGCGAGAGCGCGGCCATGGTGCGCGACGCGGCGCTGGCGGCCGAGGCGCTCAAGAGTCAGGCCGAGGAACTCGCCACCGTGGTCGCGGTGTTTCAGCTGGATAACAACACGGCGCAGCAAGCGCCGCAGCCGCCGCGCGTGTCCTGAGAAGCGGCCGGGGCCGCGATTGTTCGCGCCGTAGCCCAACTGCGGTAAAATCACGGCATGTCCTATCAAGTCCTCGCCCGCAAATACCGTCCCAAGAACTTCGAAACGCTGGTCGGCCAGGAGCACGTGGTGCGCGCGCTCACGCATGCGCTGCACACGGGCCGCCTGCACCACGCCTATCTGTTCACGGGTACCCGCGGCGTCGGCAAGACCACGCTGTCGCGTATTCTCGCCAAGTCGCTCAACTGCACCGGTCCTGACGGACAGGGCGGGATCACGGCCAACCCTTGCGGCCAATGCGAAGCCTGCCGCGCCATCGATGCCGGCCGCTTCGTCGACTATATAGAGATGGATGCCGCCTCGAACCGCGGCGTCGACGAAATGGCCCAGCTGCTGGAACAGGCGGTCTACGCGCCGAGCAATGCGCGCTTCAAGGTCTACATGATCGACGAAGTGCACATGCTGACCAACCACGCGTTCAACGCGATGCTGAAGACGCTCGAGGAACCGCCCGAGCACGTGAAATTCATCCTCGCGACCACCGACCCGCAAAAGATCCCGGTCACGGTGCTGTCGCGCTGCCTCCAGTTCAACCTGAAGCAGATGCCGCCGGGCCACATTGTCGGCCACCTCGAGAACATCCTGGGCCAGGAAGGCGTGACGTTCGAACAGCCGGCCTTGCGCCTGCTGGCGCAAGGCGCCCACGGCTCGATGCGCGATGCGCTGTCGCTGACCGACCAGGCCATCGCCTACGCCGCCGGCGCCGTCACGCTGGACGCGGTGCAGGGCATGCTCGGCGCCCTCGACCAATCCTACCTGGTGCGCCTGCTCGATGCGCTGGCGCTTGAGAACGGCGCCGATTTGCTGGCCGTGGCCGACGAAATGGCCAGCCGCAGCCTGTCCTACAACGGCGCCCTGCAAGACCTGGGCACGCTGCTGCACCGGATCGCGCTGGCGCAGTCGGTGCCGGCCGCCGTGCCCCAGGACTTGCCGGAACTGGCCGACATCCTGCGCCTGGCCGAGGCCTTCGATCCGCAGGAAGTCCAGCTCTACTACCAGATTGCCGTGCACGGC
>DAMABW010000734.1:0-1567 GCA_031999925.1 Massilia sp.
AGTCGGCGTTGTTGTCATGCGGGATGGAAAAATCACCGAGCAGGCGGTGCATGGCCTGAAGCGCATCGACCGGCAAGCGCCCGTCGGCCACGACGATGTCTGGCTCATCGGTTCCACCGGCAAAGTAATGACGGTCGCCATGGTGGCAAGGCTGGTCGAACGCGGCGTCCTTTCCTGGGATGCACCACTCGAAGACATGCTGCCCGATCTGGCACAGGGAATGCGTCCGGAATACCGGAAGGTCACCCTGGTGCAGCTGCTTTCCCATCAGGCTGGCCTGCCACGCGACTTGAAGAACCTGGGCTCGGCCGAACACGCGTTTACGGACAAGCAACCCTTCCCACAACAGCGCCTGAGCTATATTGCAAAGGCCCTCAAGGACAAGCCGGACGCTGCGCCCGGTAGCGCTTTCGGTTACAGCAATACCGGCTTCCTTGTGGCCGCCGTCATTGCGGAACGCGTGACGGGGGAAAGCTACGAAAACCTGATGCGCAAAGAGGTATTCGAACCGCTGGGCATGCACGACGTCGGCTTCGGGAATACCCACGACGGTCAAAATCGTGGGCATCGGGGCGGCAAGCCAACCTTGAAGATGCGCAAATTCGACGATGGCGCGCCGCCCATGTTCGGGCCGGCCGGCTTTCTTCACATGAGCCTGGGCGACTGGGCCCGCTTCAACCTAGATCAGCTGGCGGGCAGCAAAGGCCAAGGGAAATTGCTGACGCCGGCTTCGTATCGTTCGATGCAGACGGCCCAGGCGGGCAGGCCTGCGGGACTCGACTGGGGTGTGCAGGCCTCGATTGCCGGACGCCAGGGTCCGGTCCTCGTGCATCAGGGATCGGATGGCAACTGGCTCGCCATGGCCGTCCTTTTCCCGGAACAGGGTACGGGCGTATTGGCGGTCACCAATGCAAGCCCGGACATGGGTGCCGACAAGGTGTTGACCACTGTGCTTGGCACGCTGTTTCCAACCCTGAGTCCCGCCAAGCAAGCCGTCGAGTGACTGATGCTTGGCGGCTTTTGGAGATAAGTGCTACTGGAGCAGGCTTACTCCACCGTCACCGACTTCGCCAGGTTCCGTGGCTTGTCCACATCCGTACCGCGTGCCAGCGCCGTGTGATACGCCAGCAACTGCAGCGCCGCCACGTGCAGGATCGGCGACAGTTCGCCATAGTGCTCGGGCAGGCGGATCACGTGCAAACCGTCACCCGAAGTGATACGCGAATCGACGTCGGCAAACACATACAGCTGACCGCCGCGGGCGCGCACTTCCTGCATGTTCGACTTCAGCTTTTCCAGCAGCGCATCGTTCGGGGCGATGGTCACGACCGGCATCTCTTCGGTCACCAGCGCCAGCGGGCCATGCTTCAGTTCGCCTGCCGGATACGCTTCGGCGTGGATGTACGAGATTTCCTTCAGCTTCAGCGCGCCTTCCAGAGCGATCGGGTAGTGCATGCCGCGGCCCAGGAACAGGGCATTTTCCTTGCGCGCGAATTCTTCGGCCCAGGCGATGATCTGCGGCTCCAGCGCCAGCACCGAGGACAGGGCGACCGGCAGGTGGCGCATC
>DAMABW010000735.1:0-1566 GCA_031999925.1 Massilia sp.
CCTGCTGCCGCTGGCGCTGCTGTTCTAAGGATTCGACCTGTCGCTGTCGACCGTGGAGTGGAATGTCCACTTCGTCGGCGCCCTGTTGTGGTCGGTGTTCGCGCTGTCGATCGGCGCCATCTTCCTGCTGTTCCGCCTGATCAGCCGCAGCGCCGCCACCGAAGTCACGAGCCTGCTCTACCTGACCCCGCCCACGACCGCCATCATGGCCTGGCTGCTGTTCGGCGAGGCCCTCGGCCCGCTCGGGCTGGCCGGCATGGCGGTGGCCGTCGCGGGTGTCGCATTCGTCGTCAACAAGGAGAAACGATGATTTCCAACCCACAGCAAGAAGCGGTCGATGCCGCCATCACTTCGCGCCGTTCGATCCGCGCCTTCCTCGACAAGCCGGTAACGCGCGAAGACCTGGAACAGATCCTCGAGGTGGCGGCGCGCGCCCCTTCCGGCACGAATACCCAGCCCTGGAAGGTGTATGTGCTGACCGGCCAGGCGCGCCAGGCCTTATCGAACGCCATCCTGGCCGTGCACACCGACCCGGAACAAGCGCGCGAGCACACCGAGGAATATGCCTACTACCCGCGCGAGTGGGTGTCGCCCTTCATCGACCGCCGCCGCAAGGTGGGTTGGGACCTGTACAGCCTGCTGGGCCTGACACGCGACAACAAGGCCGGCATGGCGGCCCAGCATGCGCGCAACTTCAACTTCTTCGACGCGCCGGTGG
Source organism: Massilia sp. (assembly GCA_031999925.1). GTDB lineage: Bacteria > Pseudomonadota > Gammaproteobacteria > Burkholderiales > Burkholderiaceae_D > Telluria. The sequence goes on from DAMABW010000735.1 coordinate 719, forward strand.
GCCTGATCTTCACCATCGACCGCATCATGGAGCAGGGTTCCTGGCTCGACTACGGTATGTTCCTGCAGAACATCATGGTAGCGGCGCGCGGACGCGGGCTCGATACCTGCCCGCAGGCCGCCTTTACCCAGTATCACCGCATCATTGCCGCGCAACTCGGGCTGCCGGCGAACGAGACCGTGGTCTGCGGGATGGCGCTGGGCTGGGCCGACCCGGGCAAGATTGAAAATTCGCTTATCACTGAGCGGGAGCCTCTGTCCGGCTTCGTTCGTTTCGTCGAATAAACTACAACCCCTGTAAATACTTGAATTAAAAGGCAGTTTTGTTCACTGTGCGTGCGCCACGCACAGTTGAACAGCGCATTGAAGTGCGGCAAAATGGTGACGAAATCGTGAATTCTGCTTGTGCCTGCGGCTGAGCGGACTACACTTGGCTCATGACTCATCAGTTCGGCACGCGGTAAGGTAAAGGGGTAGAAATGATCAAGCTTGCATTGGCGATGCTCGTGTCGCTGTTCCTGGTGGTGGAGCCGGTCTCCGCGGCAGGAGCGGGTGCAGGAGCGCAAGCTCAAAAGCAGGCCAGTTCGGCAAAGAAAAAGCGCCAGGCCGCCAAGAAGCCGGTCAAGAAAAAAGCAGCGGCCGCGAAGTCCAAGCGCGCCCGCAAGGAAGTGGCGGTGGCCGCCGACAAGCGCGGGCGCCTGGTGCGCCGTGTCGAGGTAGTCAACGGCAAGCGCCGCGTGACTTACCAGGGCGTGCGCAAGGTGGCCCCGGCCGTGGCGGCGATGCGCACCGCCGGCGACATCGCCGGCCTGCACAAGACCGACGACCCGCCGTCGCTGCGCTCGAACG
>DAMABW010000736.1:0-1565 GCA_031999925.1 Massilia sp.
GGCGATTCCGGTGCCCTGACCTTCCCGGAGCAGGAGCTGCGTGCCTTCGCCTGGACCGCAGGCGTCATGCGCGACCTGGGCGACTTCGGCTATACACCGAATGGGAGTTTGGCGATCAACGACCGCGGGCAGGTCACAGGCTATATGTCGCTGCCGCAAGGGTTCCGCGACCACGTGGCTTTCTTGTACAGCAATGGACGGCTGATCAATATCGATGGGCGGCCGCCGGTCGACGGGCGGAACAGTTCTGGGACGGGGATCAACAACCATGGGCATGTCGTGGGGGCCAGCGATCACCTGTCGGGCTTCATCTGGCGCGGGCGGCGCATGGAGAGCCTGAACGCACTGATCGACCGGCGGCTCGGGTGGGATATTTTCTCGCCGCAGGCGATCAACGATGCGGGGCAGATTGCGGCGAATGCGACGCGCAATGGGGTGCAGTACGCGGTGCGGCTCGACCTGATCCGGCCGAACGTGCTGGCCACGCCTCAGCTTGAAAGCGAGCAGGACAGCAACTGATGTGCACCGCGCTTGAATTCTGAAGTCACCCTGGTGGCGGGTCTCACGTTCTGCCGGTGCCATCGTGCTGTACAGCCGGCTTCAACTTCTGGAGATTGTCATGCTAGTACGCAATCGCATCTCGCTGGTCGTGCTGTCGCTCGCTGCCGGCCTGGCCAGCGCATCCCCCGGCTACGCGGAATACCGCGTCACGATCGTCGGCCCCGCCAACAGCCAGCCGACCGCCATCAACGCGGCCGGCGCCGTTGTCGGCATCGTTCCCACCGGTACCCTTACCTACCGCAGTTTCGTCAACTACGGCCGGGGCGTGATCAACCTAAACCTGCCGGGCAGCACCTCGAACGCGGCGGTGGGCATCAACGACAAGGGCGAAGTCCTCGGCAACTGGACCACGAGCGCCGGCCAAACACGCGGCTACGTGTATTCCCGCGGCAGCTTCCGCCAGCTGAACGGCGTTGGCGGCCGTCCCACACGCTATGTGGATATCAACAATGCCGGGTACATCCTGGCGGCGGCCACCCCGCCGACCACGGCCCCCGCCGGGGCCAACCCGCGCGGCTACCTGCGCGCGCCGAACGGCAGCTACCGCGACATCGGTGCCCTGCCCTACCCCAACCCCACCACGCAGCCGGAGGCACTCAATAACCGCAACCAGGTCACGGGCGAGTCCGGGACACTAATCCTCCCGGAAATTCCGTTTTATGCCTTTGTCTGGACCAACGGCGTCATCCGCCAGCTCGGCAGTTTTGGCGCCACACCCAACTATGGCCAGGACATCAACGACCGCGGCCAGGTCGCCGGCTATACCTCGACCGAAACCTTCCGCGAGGCGCTGGCGACGGTGTGGACCCACGGCCGCCCGCAACTGATCGACACGCGCCCTGCCGGCGACTATCGCTTCAGCACGGCGCAGGCCATTAACAACCATGGACATGTTGTCGGCAATAGCAATAATCTGGGGCCGTACGTCTACCGTGGCAGGCGGATGGAGAGTCTGAATGCGCTGATCGATCGTCGGTCGGGGTGGAACATCAGCTTTTCGCGGG
>DAMABW010000737.1:0-1562 GCA_031999925.1 Massilia sp.
TAGTCGTTGTAGGTGGCGATCGAAGCCAGGTGCGCGTTCGACAGCGGTTCGGCGAAGAAGCGGTCGTAGCCGGCGTAGCCGCCCCAGTTCGCCTTCAGCACCTGGTATTCGTCCTTCAGCGCCAGGAACAGGCGCGCCTTGGCGATGCGCTTGTCTTCGTCGCCGACCGGCGCCGCATACGCGCGCTCGAGCTCGCGCCGGTACTTCAGCAGCAGTTCGAGGAAACCCTTGCGCCGCACCGAGTAGCGCTCGTAGGCATCGCGCATCGCCGGGTTGCCGAATTTTTCCAGCCACATCTCCACGCCCGCCTCTTCGACCGCGCTGGCAAACGATTCGTTGAAGCGCGAGTCGCCCGGCACGTACACCACCTGGTGCGCCAGTTCGTGGAAGATCAGGCGCGCCAGTTCGGCGTCGGGGTAGTTGATGAAGGTCGAGATCAAGGGGTCGCTGAACCAGCCGAGGGTCGAATAGGCGCTCACGCCGCCGACCTCGACGTCGCGCCCTTCCGAGCGCAGTTGCCTGGCGTAGGCCTGGGCGTCGTCCTTGTTGTAGTAGCCGCGGTAGTTCACGCAGCCGGCCACCGGGAAGCACCATTGCAGGGGTTTCAGCGAGAGCTCGGGGGTGGCCACCACGTTCCACAGCACGTACTGGCGCTTCAGGGCGGCGTAGTTTTTATAACTGCCGTTGTCGGGCAAGCCCATCTTCTGGACCGCGAACAGGCGGATCTGGCGGGCAGTCTCCAGACGGTGGCGCAGGGAGGTGTTGGTGGCGGGATCGGCCAACCAGTCGTCGATCGGCCTTGCGTCGGAGAGGAGTTCAAGCTGGCCTTGCGCCGCCTGGGTGTAGTAATTCAGAGTAGAACAACTGGCAAGCATTCCGGCGGCCGCGCCTGCAAACAGCGCGTGCCGGAAAAATCGGGGGAGTCTAGTGAGGAGTGTCTTCATGTCCGGGTCGGGGCGCGGCCTTTTCGACCTGCACCAGGGTGTCGTAGAAAGTGGGCGCCCTGCCCATGTCGGTCAGGCGCTGGCTGGTGACTTCATTGGCGTTCTTGCCGTCGCTGGCGAGTTTCTTCCACCAGATCGACAAGCCCACCACGAGGCCCGGTCGCGCTTTCTCGGTCACGCGCGCCTTGGCAACGAAAGAGCCGCGGTCGTTGAAAATACGTGCCATGTCACCGTGGGCGATACCGCGCGGGGCGGCATCGTTCGGGTGGATGTCGAGGTGCGGCTCGCCCTCGGTTGCACGCAAGCTCTGTACATTGACAAAGGTTGAGTTCAGGAAGTTCCTTGCCGGCGGAGAAATCATCGCCAGCGGGTATTTTTTTGCCAATTGCGGGTTCGAGGCCACCGATTCATACGGGGCGATATACGCCGGCAGCGGGTCGAGGCCATCGCACGCCATCGTGCTCGAATAAAACTCGCACTTGCCCGATGGCGTGGGGAAGCCGCCTTCGGCAAACGGCGCATCCGGCATATTCAGCTTTTGCCAGCCCTTCTGCTTCAGCGACTCCCAGTCGAAGTGGATGGCGCGGGCATGGGTCTTGTCGAAGGCCTGGGCCGCCA
>DAMABW010000738.1:0-1562 GCA_031999925.1 Massilia sp.
GCTGGACGATATGAATTCGCCTGGCGTCGAAGTGCGTCCGATCATCACCCTCGACGGCGAGCACGAAGTCAACGAAGTCTTCTTCACCGACGTGCGCGTGCCGGCTGAAAACCTGGTCGGCGAAGAGAACCGCGGCTGGACCTGCGCCAAGTACCTGCTGACCTACGAGCGTACCAACATCGCCGGCGTCGGCTTCTCGGTAGCAGCCCTGGCGCGCCTGAAGCGCATCGCCGCCGAGCAGACCCGCAACGGCAAGCCGCTGACTGAAGATCCAACGTTTGCCAGCCGCCTCGCGCGCGTCGAGATCGATCTGGAAAACATGAAGACCACCAACCTGCGCGTGATCGCTGCGGTTGCCGGCGGCGGCGTGCCGGGTGCGGAGAGCTCGATGCTGAAGATCCGCGGCACCGAGATCCGCCAGGAGATCCTGTCGCTGACGCGCCGCGCGATGGGCGTGTATGCGCGTCCGTTCACCCAGGACATGCTGGACGCGGACTTCGCCGGCGAGCCATTCGGCCCGGACTTTGCGGCAGCGGCCACGGCGCAGTACTTCAACAATCGCAAGCTGTCGATCTTCGGCGGCTCCAACGAGATCCAGAAAAACATCATCTCCAAGATGATCCTCGGCCTGTAAGAGGGAGACAGACATGAACTTCGAACACACTGAAGAACGGCGCATGCTCGCCGATAGTCTTAATCGATTCATCGCAGAACAATACGGTACTGAGACGCGCAACCGTACCGCCGCGACCGAGCAGGGTTACTCGACAGAGATGTGGAAAAAATTCGCCGAACTGGGCGTGATCGGCGCGCTGCTGCGCGAAGAAGACGGCGGCTTCGGCGGCGGCGGCTTCGACATCGCCGTGGTCTTCGAGGCCCTGGGCCGTGGCCTGGTGCTGGAGCCGGTGCTGGGCAGCGCCGTGCTGGCGGCCGAGGCGATCTCGTTTGCCGGCAATGCCGAGCAAAAGGCGGTGCTGGAAGAAATCGCGGCCGGCGCCACCATCGCCACCTTCGCGCATGACGAGCCGAACACCCACTACGAACTGGCGCGCGTGCAGACCACCGCACGCCGCGAGGGCGACGCCTGGGTGCTGGACGGCGTGAAGGCCGTGGTGCAGGCGGCCGAGCAGGCGAATGTCTTTGTCGTGTCGGCACGTACCTCGGGCGAGGTCGGTTCCGAAGACGGCATCTCGCTGTTCCTGGTGCCGCAAGGCGCGCCAGGCGTCTCGATCCGCGGCACTCCGACCATGGATGGCGGCCGCGTGGCTGACGTCACCTTCGCAAACGTGCAGCTGAGCGACGCCGCGCTGCTGGGCGAAGAAGGCAAGGGCTACGCCACGCTGGAACGCGCGGTTGGCCGTGGCATCCTGGCGCTGTGTGCGGAAGCCGTCGGCGCGATGGAAGCGGCGAAGGAAGCGACTTTGGATTACCTGCGCACCCGCAAGCAGTTCGGCGTGCCGATCGGTTCCTTCCAGGCCCTGCAGCACCGCATGGCCGACCTGCTGCTGGAAATCGAGCAGGCCCGTTCGACCGTCATCAATGCCGCCGCCGCACTGGATGCG
>DAMABW010000739.1:0-1555 GCA_031999925.1 Massilia sp.
ACACTCAGCGCAGCGAGCGCAGGGCGATCCAGACCAGGCCGGCGCCGATGATGCCGACGACGGCGAGTGCGCCCTGGAAGCGGCGCGAGGTGAAGCCGTGGTGGCGGCCGAGGTAAATCTTGTTATGCAGGGAATTGCCCATCTTTGTGACTCCGAAATTCGATCATCAGTGAATGGATATTATAAAAAAATCCATAAACAGGGAACGTTCGGCACCGAACATAATTGTAACTTTGTGTGAATTACAACATTGTTGCCGAATCGGAGTAGTGGATGGCACGTCGCCCCTGCGTCAAGGGGCTTTGCCTAGCGCGCGCCGGTTGTGCAGTGCGGCTGTTAGGATTGTTCCAACTTTAGCAACGCGAGGAGCGCACCGTGAACACCCAGCACAAGACCACCGACCCGGCCGCCACTGGCGGCGCCATCCTGCACGAGGACGATATCGGCAGCGGCGAAAAGACGCCGGGGGAAAAGGAAACCGAAGAGATGATCAAGGAAATCCCGCCGCTGAAGTCGGACGACAAGCAGGACAAATCCTGATCGAGGATAGAAGCGAGGATGGGCGGGAATATCCCGCCCGTTTTTTTACTGTGCGCGGATTGGCGGCTCGGGAATGACGGGTTCCTCGACTGGCGCATGGGCCGGGTCGGGCACGTCGTCGGGCACCGGAATGGTCGGCGGTGTCGGCGTTTGTTCCGGATCGGGCGTCGAGTGGGCGCGCAGCGCGTCAGCTTCGGCGCGCGGGTCGTGTAGTTCCATCATCGTCCTTTCTGTATTGAATGTCGTATTCGATTGGATAGGCGCCCGAGCGGGGCGACAGGGCCTGGCTCGGAGCGCCGGGGCATGACCTGTTAGTGGTTCTGCTTCTGCTTGGCGCCGCCGCCGGCGCCTTCACCGGTGCCGGCACGCACGCGCGACTTTTCGTCGTGGCTGCTCTTGTCTTCCTTGCCGGCGCGTTTTTTCTGCTGGTCTTGTTCCGACAGATTGTCCGACTGCTTGTTCTGCGGGCTGCCGCCCGATTTCGACTGGCTCATCCTGATCCTCCGTGGTTGTAAAAGCTTGGGGTTCGCGTTGACCTTTGGCGCAGCCTAGCATGGAAGAACCGCAAGGGTTTTCAATCGTGCGCGCGCGGCAAAGCCCGGTATAGTGGATGCCTTTCCAACCATCTTTCCTGCGATGAAGCTTCCCTTCCTGATCCTCGCCGCCCTGCTCCCCGGCATGGGCGCCGCCGCGCCGATGCAGCTGGCCGACTACATGGCCTTGACCGGTCCCGCGCCCGATGCCCACGTCGCCTACGGCCCGGCGCCCTCGCAGTATGCCGAGCTGTTCGTGCCGCAAGGCGCCGGCCCCTTCCCGGTGGCGGTGCTGGTGCACGGCGGTTGCTGGACCGCGAAGTTCGGCGGCATCACCCAGCTGCGCAACATGGCCGGCGCCCTGCGCGAGCGCGGCATCGCGGTGTGGAACGTGGAATACCGGCGCGTCGACGAAGCCGGCGGCGGCTATCCCGGCATGTACCTCGACATGCAGGACGCGCCGGTATTCCACGTTCCACACC
>DAMABW010000740.1:0-1552 GCA_031999925.1 Massilia sp.
GTTCGACATGCCGTAGGAACCGGTGATCTGCCGCGCTTGATCGTCGCGAATGCGCATCGCCCTGACCGGCGCCTTGACTTGCACCGACGAGATCGATTCGGCATCGGCCGCTGGGGCGGCAGGCGTCTGCGCGCCTGCGCTCGAGGCCAGCGCCATCAGGGCTGCAACTGGAAACAAATAGTGTGGACGCATGATCGCTCCTCTCCCTAGATATAGTGGACCGGCGCGCAGGTATGCGTAGCGCCGAACGATCCAGTCTAGGGCCGCAGGCCGTGTTGGCAAGCGCGGCAGGCGGCTGCATCACCAAACAATCTGGATCGGCGCGCAGTCGGACGAATGCGGCATTACGCGGATGAATCGTCAGCTTTCGATTTATTGCTCAATTGCAAAAGCAGGACTACACTCCTCTTTTCGTCGACGAGTGACACCCACGATGCGCGCCGCCAAATCGCCCCGCTATGCCGGAAAAATCACGACCTGGAAGGATGAACAGGGTTTCGGTTTCATCACGCCGAATGGCGGTGGCGCACCAGTCTTCCTCCACATCAAGTCGTTTGCAGGCGCCGGTCCGCGACCGCTCGGTAACGAGATCGTGCACTACGAGCTGGCGGTGAACGAGAAGGGGCAGCCGCGTGCCGCGAATGTCGCCTTCTACCGGCCGCGCACGCAGCGCCAGGCACTGCCGCGCCGCGGCGGCGCGCGGATCTGGACCGCGTCCGGCTTCCTCGGCCTGCTGGCCGTGCTGGTGCTGGCCGGACGTTGTCCGCCGCTGGTACCCCTCGTGTACCTGGGGATGGGTATCCTCACCTTCGGCGTGTACGCGGCCGACAAGTCCGCCGCCCGCAACGGGCGCTGGCGGACCCAGGAAAGCACCCTGCACCTGCTGGCGTCCGCCGGCGGATGGCCCGGCGCGCTGCTGGCCCAGCATTTCCTGCGCCATAAATCGACAAAACGGTCTTTCCAGGCCGTCTTCTGGTTCACCGTCGCCGCCAACTGCGGCCTGCTCGCCTGCTACCTGGCGGGCACCATGGCGGATGTGCTTGTCGGCGCCTGAAACAAAAGCGGCGGCCCATGGCCGCCGCGTCAAGGATTACCGGCAGTCGCCTGCGGGTAAGGTACCAATCACCGGAATCGCTTACTCCTGCAGTGCACCCGCCATTGCCGCGATCTTGCCGGCATCCGCGCCCACCGCCCTGACCAGGCGCTTGCCGTAGTCGGCATCGGCTTTCCAGAAGTACGACAGCATGGTGTTCAGGCTATCGGCATTCTTGACCGCCTTCAGGTCGCCCGACAGGTTGGCGATCAGGTCGTCGCGGTCCTGCGAGCCCAGCGACCGGTAGAACTCGCCAGCCTGGCGGAAGTTCAGCGTTTTCGCAATGCGGGCCTGCTGGGTGGTGCCAACCAGCGGCAGCTGGCTGCTGCGGGCATTCGCGTCTTCCTTCAGCGGCGCCAGGCGGCTCGGCTCGTAGTTGACCATGCCCTTGCGGTTGCCGGTGCTGGCGGCGCCATCGATGTGGTTGTTGTTCACGGCCACCAGCGGCTTGTTGATCGG
>DAMABW010000741.1:0-1550 GCA_031999925.1 Massilia sp.
CTTGCGCGCCACCAGCCCGGTGCTGCTGGCGGCGCTGCTGCTGGGTGCAAGCGGCATCGCGGCGCTGGCCTGGCTGGTGCCGGCGCGCGATGCGCTGGAGCAGGAGCGCGAACTGGCGCGCCGCGCCGCCGCCGCCCCGCCGCCCGCGCCGCGCCGCGCGCCCGTCGAAAGCGCCGACGCCAACCTCGACCTGTTCTATGCCTCGCTGGGTGACAAGCGCATCGCCGAGCAGCAGGTCCGGACCCTGTTCGACATCGCCGCGAAGACCGGCTTGACCCTGCGCCAGGGCGAATACAAGAGCGGCTACGACCGCAACGGCAAGCTGCACACCTACCAGATCAACCTGCCGGTGCAGGGCAGCTATGGCCAGGTGTGGCGCTTCGCGCTGCTGGCCCTGCGTGCGATTCCCTTCGCGTCGCTGGACGACATCAGCTTCAAGCGCGACAGCATCGGCCAGGCCAGCGTGGACGCGCGCCTGCGCCTGACGCTGTACCTGGGCGATGCGACCGAGGTGCAGCGATGAAGCCGCGTCATATCCTGATGGGCGTGGCGCTGGCGATTGCCGCGGGCCTGGCCGCGTTCGGCGACACGACCCCGCGGGAAGACGTCGCCGAAGCGGCCGAACGCCCGGCGCAGGCAGCGCGCACCCCGGCGGCGCAGCGCACATCGGCTGCATCGGTGGCCATCCTGCGCCTGCAGCCGCGCGCGGACCTGATTGGCGATTTGTCCGGCAGCGGCGACGATCTGTTCGGCAGCCAGGACTGGACCCCGCCACCGCCGCCTCCGCAGGCACAGAATGCCGGTTCGCCACCGCCACCGGTGGCGCCGCCGCTGCCCTTTACCTTCATCGGCAAGTCGCTGCAGGACGGGAAGTGGGAGGTCTACCTGGCCACGGGCGAACGCACCCACATCGCGGTCGAAGGCGGCACGCTCGACGGCGCCTGGCGCGTCGAGCGCATCGCGCCGCCGCTGATGACCCTGACTTACCTGCCGCTGAACCAGGTTCAGCAGCTCAATATTGGAGCATTTGACTAATGGTTCGTTCCCGCATACGTTCTGCCGCCGCCGTGGGCCTGGCCTGCACGCTGCTCGCGGGCTGCGCGGCCCAGCGCGCCTACCAGGAAGGCAATGCGCTGGTGGCCCAGGAGCAGGTCGGCGCCGGCCTCGCCAAGTACCGCGAGGCGGTGGCGGCCGACCCCGGCAACCCGCTGTACCGCGCCGCCTACCTGCGCGCGCGCGATGGCGCCACCGTGCGCCTGATCGACGCGGCCGAGCGCGACCTGGCCGCCGGCCGCGCCGAGGAAGCGCGCACCGGCTTTGCGCGCGTGCTCGAGATCGACCCGGGCAACGAGCGTGGCCGCGCCGGCATGCGCCAGCTGGAAGCCGATGCGCGCCACAGCGCCCTGATCGATGCCGCCACGGCGGACGTGCAGAAGAAGGACTACGAGGCGGCGCGCCAGAAGCTGTCGGCCATCCTCACCGAACGCCCGCTGCACGAGCGCGCGCGCGTGATGCTCAACGACGTCAACGAGGCCGCCACCGTGCCGACC
>DAMABW010000742.1:0-1549 GCA_031999925.1 Massilia sp.
GCGCCGCATTTTTCAGGTCGCCCTTGGGATCGAAGGCGATCTTGCCGGTGATGCACTGGTACTTGACCTTGGCCAGCGCCGACAGGTATTTCGCGGGCTGCGCCGAGCCGGCCTGCTGCATCGCTGCCGCCAGCACCATCACCGAATCGTAGGCATACGGCGCATAGGTCTGCAGCGGCATCTTGTAGCGCTGGCGGTAGCGCTCGACAAAGGCGTTGTACTTCGCCTCTTCCGCGCCGCTGACGCCGCCGGCCACCACGCAGATCACCCTGTCGTCGCCGAGCGCGTCGCCGGCCAGTTGCGGCAGCTTTTCCGAGCAGATGCCGTCGCCCGACACCAGCTTGGCGCGCAGGCCGAGCGCCTTCATCTGCTTGAGCATCGGCCCGGCCACGGCGTCCATGCCGCCATAGAAGATCACGTCCGGGTCCTGGCCACGGATCTGCGTGAGGATGGCGGTGAAGTCGCTGGCCTTGTCGTTGGTGAACTGGCGGCTGACGATCTTTGCCCCGGTTTTCGCCAGACTCGACCCCCGCACGCTGCGGTTGAATTCGTCGGCCAGGCCCTGGCCGAAGGCGGTGCGGTCGTCGATGACGGCGATCTTTTTCGCCTTCAGGGTGGTAACCGAATAATTGGCCAGGGTCTTGCCAACCAGCTGGTCGCTGGCCACCACGCGGAAGGCCGTGTTGAAACGCTGGTTGGTGTACTGCGGCGTGGTGGCCGCCGGAGAAATTTGCGGGATGCCGGCGTCATGGTAGATCTTCGAGGCCGGCACCGTCGTGCCCGAATTCAGGTGGCCGACCACCCCGGCCACGCGCGCGTCGACCAGCTTCTGGGCGACGGCGGCGCCGGTCTTCGGATCGCTGGCATCGTCCTCGGGTTGCAGCACCCATTTGACCTTCTTGCCGCCGATGACGATCCCTTTTGCGTTCAGGTCGTCGATGGCCATGCGCGCGCCGTTCTCGATGTCCTTGCCCTGGTGCGCGCCCGGTCCCGACAGCGGCGAGGCCGTGCCGATCTTCACGGCCTGGGCCTGATTGCGGGCCGGCGCCTCCGCCTTGGCGGCGGGGAAAGTGGCCATGACGATCAGGGACAGGATGGTGGGGGATGCGGGCATGAGCAGCTCCTCTGCGATATCAACACTTCATTCTACTGCCGACATCGAAATTCTTGCCAAATAAACAAATCGTGCGCTGTATTGACGTGCGTATTGACGCCTGTATTGACATGCCAGCCGCATATTCCGGTCGGTCGCCGCAGCGCCACACACCGTTGAATGTTGCTATCTCACGATTAATTTTCGACCTACAATAAACCACACAGCGAGACCAAGTTTCGCTGTGCAAAACTACAATTATGGAGGCAATCCGATGAACCAGCAGTCCAGCATTTCCAAGCCGCGCCGCGTCCTTGCGCCGGTCGTGACGACCCTGGTGGCGGCCCTGACCCTGTCCGCCTGCGGCAGCGGCAGCACCGATCCCGTTCCACCGCCGACCCAGACCACGCCGCCGCCGGTCGCGGTCCAGCCCGAGCCGACGCGCCCGCAAGATAC
>DAMABW010000743.1:0-1545 GCA_031999925.1 Massilia sp.
GATGGAAGCAGCGGCGCGGGCGACGCTGGAAAAATTACGGTTGTTGCAGTACGTTGATACCCAGCTGGGCAAACAGCGAGGCGTTGCGGGCGGCCTGTTGGGCGAAGCGGCAACGTGTCGCCTGGACAATCGCCTGTAGTTGGGCCAAGGCGACGTTGAACTCTTCGTTGATGATAGCATATTCGAACTCGGGAGCGTGAGCGATCTCGCCCCCGGCGGCCAGCAAACGGCGCGTGATGATGTGCGGTTCGTCGGTGCCGCGCTTGTGCAGGCGCTCTTCCAGGGCCGCGATCGACGGCGGCAGGATGAAGATGCCGGCCGCATCCGGGAACTGCTTCTTCACCTGGCGCGCGCCCTGCCAGTCGATTTCCAGCAGGATATCGGTGCCCGACTTCATCTTCTCTTCGACGCTCAGGCGGCTGGTGCCGTAGAAATTACCGTGCACCTCGGCCCATTCGAGGAACTCGCCGCGGTCGGCGCGGCGCTCGAAATCCTCGGCGGTGGTGAAGTGGTAGTGCACGCCATCTTCCTCGCCCACGCGCGGGGCGCGCGTGGTGGTCGAGATCGACAGCTGGATGCCCGGTTCCTGCTTGAGCAGCGCGTTGACCAAGGTCGATTTGCCGGCGCCGGACGGGGCGGCGACGACGAACAGGCTGCCGGAGAAGGCGGTGGTGAGCATGGTGTGTTCCTTTATTTCTGCATTCGTAGTGCGCAGCATATATCGACTGCGCGATTATTCATATGTACAAATCCGCGTGGGCACAGGGCGCCCACCCTACCGTATCCAACGTAGGGTGGGCGCCCCGTGCCCACGCGTCAAGCAGCCTGTGAAAACCCGGCCGCTCATTTTCAATTGTGTTTACTCCAGGTTCTGCACCTGCTCGCGCATCTGCTCGATCAGCAGTTTCAGCTCCATCGACGCATCCGCCAGTTCCTTTACCGCCGCCTTGGCGCCCAGCGTATTGGCTTCGCGGTTCAGTTCCTGCATCATGAAGTCGAGGCGCTTGCCGACCTGGCCGCCCTTTTTCAGGATGTGGCGCGTTTCGTTCAGGTGGGCCGACAGGCGCGACAGTTCTTCCGACACGTCGATGCGGATGCCGTACAGGGTCACTTCCTGGCGGATGCGCTCGAAGACTTCCTGGCGGCTCAGCACCGAGCCGTTGCCGTGGCCGGCCAGGCCCGATGCATCCTGCATGCGCTCGACCGCCTTTTGCTGGAACTGCGAGATCACCTGCGGGATCAGCGGCGTGATGCGCTTGACGATGGCTTCCATCGCCTCGATGCGCGAGATCAGCATCGCTTCCAGCGCCGCGCCTTCGCGCCGGCGGCTGTCGACGAACGCGGCGATGGTGCGCGCGGTGAGGGCGGCGACGTCGGCCTGGAGCGATTCCTGGCCCACGTGGGCTTCCTCGACCACGCCCGGCCAGCGCAGCAGTTCGGCCACGGTCATCGGCTGGGCCTGGGTAAAGTGACGGCTGACTTCGCCTTGCAGGCGGCCAGGTCGGCCAGCAGCTCGTGGTTAAGGGCTTGCGTGCCGCCGGCGGC
>DAMABW010000744.1:0-1538 GCA_031999925.1 Massilia sp.
TACCAGCGGCTTTGACCGACTATAGCATCAGGCGATTTTTTGTGTCAATTAATAACTTTTTTGTGTCTCCGGCAGTCTTTTGCTGTCGTTACGGAAACGTCGTGGTATCGTTTCCAACGGCTTTGCCGCTTGCTGTCTGTACAGCTACGGCTTACCATAAAAAAATATCTGGGAGACATTATGCACACAGCCATGGGGACGACCGAGATCTTTTTGATCGCGATGCTCGTCATCTTTACCCTGCCCTACCTCATCTGGCGGCTGGGGAATACCGACTATTGGGCGCCGCTGGTCGTGGTGCAGATCATCACCGGCGTGCTGCTCGGCCCCGGCATCCTCGGCCGCGCCTACCCCGAGTACTACGACTTCGTCTTCAACCCGCAGGTGATGGGCGCGATGAACGGCATCGCCTGGTGGGCGGTGATGCTGTTCGTGATGATCGCCGGGATCGAACTGGATTTGAAAAAGGCCTGGGAACACCGGCGCGAAAGCGTGATCACGGCCTCGCTGGCGCTCGGCACCCCGTTGATCTTCGGCTGCATCGCCGCGATGGGCATGCTCGCCTACGCCGGCTGGAAAGGCGCCGAAGCGCACGACTGGCAGTTCGTGCTGGGCGTGGGCATGGCCTGCGCGGTGACGGCGCTGCCGATCCTGATCCTGCTGATGGAGAAGCTGGAGATCCTGCGCGAGCCGATCGGCCAGCGCATCCTGCGCTACGCCAGCCTGGACGACATCGCGATCTGGGGCGTGCTGGCCCTGATCCTGCTGGACTGGGACCGCGTCGGCCGCCAGCTCGGCTTCTTCGTGGTGTTCGGCGTCGCCACCTTCCTGTTCCGCCGCCTGATGGCCTGGCTGGAAGAGCGCGACCGCTGGTACGTGGCGCCGATCTGGCTGGCCGCCTGCGCACTGGCCGCCGACTGGGCCGGCCTGCACTTCATGGTCGGCGCCTTCCTGGCCGGCGCCGTGACCGAAGCATCGTGGTTCGACCAGCAGCGCCTCGACACGCTGCGCCAGCACCTGCTGCTCACGCTGATGCCGGTCTACTTCCTGAGCACCGGCCTGAAGACCAACTGGGCGCTGGGCGGGTCGGCCGTGTTCGTGGCGGCGGCCGTGCTGCTGGCGGCGTCGGTGGCCGGCAAGCTGGCCGGCACCCATCTCGCCGGGCGCATCCTGGGCTGGAGCCGCACCGAATCCTCGATCATCGGCTGGCTGCTGCAGACCAAGGCGCTGATCATGATCATCTTCTCGAACATCCTGCTGGACAAGGGCGTGATCACCAGCGAGACGTTCACCGCCCTGCTGCTGATGGCGATCGGCAGCACCATGCTGACGGTGCCGGTGGTGTATCCGAAGCTGCGGGCCGCGGCGCAGCTGGTGTTCAAGACGAGTTGAGTCGAGCAGCGCGCGGGCCAGGCTCAGGGTTAGCGGGCGAAAAGTCGCCGCACGTAGTGCGAGGATAGACAGGTAACCGCGTGGGCACGGGGTGCCCACCGTGTTAGAGCAAAGTAGTAATGTCCGCTTCTAGCAAAGTAGAAATG
>DAMABW010000745.1:0-1522 GCA_031999925.1 Massilia sp.
AGCTTGCGGTAGATGCGCGCTTCCTCGCGGTAGTTCAGCGTGTAGGGCACCTGGACGATCACCATGCGGTCGAGCAGGGCCTCGTTCTCGCTTTCTTGCAGGAACTTGCGAAATTCGGCGAGATTGGTATGGGCCAGGATGGTTTCGTCGAGATGGATCAGCGGGAAGCGCGCCACCTTGACGTTCTTTTCCTGGGTCAGCGTGAGCAGCAGGTAGAGGAATTCGCGCTTGACCTTCAGGATCTCGATCATTTCCAGCACGCCGCGGCTGGCGGCATACACGGCGCCGGACCAGGACCAGGCGCGCGGGTCGCCCTCGTCGCCGTACTGCGCCACCTTCGACAGGTCGACCGAGCCGACCAGGTCGGCCAGGTCGGCGGTGGTGGGATCGTGCGGCGCATAGGTGCCGATGCCGCTGCGCCCGGCCTCGGAAATGAACACGCGCTCGACCGGCATGCGCATGAAGTCGCCGTCGAAGCCGTCTTCCAGGCGCGCGCGGCAGTGCGGACAAAGCTCGCCGGCGATGTCGATACCGTAGGTGTTGCGGCAGGCGGCGCGCATGCTGTGCGGCACCAGGTGCAGTGGCGATTCGCGCACCGGGCAACCGGCGATCGCGTACAGGGCGCCGTCGTCGGTGCGGCTGTATTCCTCGAGGCCGCGCTTGAGGAGGATGACCAGGGTCGACTTGCCGCCGGAGGGCGGGCCGAGCAGCAACAGCAGGCGCCGCCCAACCTCGGACCCGGCCGCCGCGGCGCGGAAGTAATCGACCACCCGTTCGAGCGCCTCGTCGATGCCGAACAGGTCGTCGGCGAACAGGCCGCAGCGCCGGGCGCCCTCGGCATCGTCGAGGCAAGTGGCGCGCATCATGTCCCAGATATATTGATGCGAGCTGCGCGCGATCCGCTGCGCCCCTGCGGGCAGGATCACGGCGAGGAAATCGGCGAAGCTGCCCGCCCAGTGCCCGGCCCGGTGCTGGCGGGTGAACGACTCCAGGCCGGACAGGAAGGCATCGTGCCCGCCTGACGGCGCCGGCTGTGCGGGATGCCCTTGGTTGCCCGGGTGCGTCACGTTTCCTCCGTAGGCGAATGGTGGCGAATGTCAGGTATGTCGAGCGGCCTGGCCGGCCTGCGAAGCCACAGTATCGGTGGGTGCATCTTGATGCGACTGAGGCGTATCAATGTGCGCGACCGAACCTCGCGGGGTCAGCCGGGCCTAATCACGAGCAGGGGAATGCAGGCGCCTTGCGTTCGCCGCCGCACCGATTGCTTTCGTGCATGCGGCTAGGATGGGGTTTTCGATCAACCGAAGGGTATGCCATGTCCACAACGAATGCTTCCGTCCAGGCCGCGGCACTGGCGGACAAGATCCGCTCGATGCGCTTTGCCATGTTCACCACCGTCGACGAACACGGCCACCTGATCAGCCATCCGATGACCAACCAGGATACCGACACCGAGGGCGGGCTCTGGTTCTATACCTCGATCCACACCCCGCTGTGGCAAAACATCGCCATGCAGCCCGAG
>DAMABW010000746.1:0-1519 GCA_031999925.1 Massilia sp.
CAAGGCGGAGGCCACCTTGTCGGTCCATAGCGTCTTGGCGTGGCGTTCGAGCGCGGCGGCAATCACGGCATTCGAGGCGTCCAGGATCGGCTGGGTCGAACGGTAGTTGCGCTCCAGCGTGATCATGGCGGCCGTCTGCGAAAACTGCTGCGGGAAATCGAGGATGTTGCGCACCGTGGCGCCGCGGAAGGAATAGATCGACTGGGCATCGTCGCCGACCACCATCACGCCCTGCCCGTCCGGCTTCATGCCGGTGATGATGTTCGACTGCAGGCGGTTGGTGTCCTGGTATTCGTCGACCAGGATGTGGTCGAACAAGGCGCCGAGCTCGAGCCCCAACTCGGGATCGGACGCCATCTCGGCCCAGAACAGCAGCAAATCGTCGTAGTCGAGCACGTTCTGCTCCTGCTTGGCGTCGACGTAGGCGCCGAACAGGCGCTTCAGTTCCGGCTCCCATTCGGTGCACCAGGGGAAGGTACTCTGCAAGACCATGTCGAGCGGCTCGCGCGAATTCACCACCCGCGAATAGATTGCCAGGCAGGTGCCCTTCAGCGGAAAGCGCTTCTGGGTGCCGGTCAGGCCGATCTCGTGGCGCACCATGCCCATCAGGTCCTCCGAGTCGCCGCGGTCGTGGATGGTGAACGATTCGTCCAGGCCGATGCGGCCGGCGAATTCGCGCAGCAGGCGCGCGCCGATGCTGTGGAAGGTACCGGCCCAGGGCAGCGTCACGGTTTGGTTGCTGCCGCCCATGATGCGCTGCAGGACATTCCCGGCGCGCTGGCTCATTTCGTTGGCGGCGCGCCGCGAAAAGGTCAGGAGCAGGATGCGCTGCGGGTCGGCGCCGCTCATGATCAGGCGCGCCACCCGGTGCGCCAGGGTGTTCGTCTTGCCGGAACCGGCGCCGGCCACCACCAGCAAGGGGCGTGTACGCGCCGCGCCGATGTCGTGCTCGACGGCGGCACGCTGGTCGGGATTCAGGCTGGCGAAAGGATCGTCGGCAGCGGCGGCAGGAAGGTCGGCGGCAGGGTCGGCAACAGCGGCGGTCATGGAAGAAGTGGCAATGATGAACCAGCGCAACTGTATATCTGTCCAGTAAGCTCGCGCAAGTGCATTTTTGGTACACAGCCGACGAAGCTGTCGTAAAAAGGCCGCGTTCGCTTTTTACCTAGTTCAAACGGCTTGCGAAGAGTCGGTGCTAAGTCTGTGGAATTAAAGAACTTTTCTGGATATCCACAAACTTTGTGAATAACTTTGTGGAAAAGGCGGGGCTTGACATCGCGAAAGCGCGTCGGAATGCGGCTTTCAACAAAATGCCCAAACGGCGGGCAAGCTCCAAGCCCATATAAATCAATGACTTGCACGCATTTGCACATGCAAGGATGGAAAACCGTCAAAATTAGGAAAAAGAAATTTTTGTGTATAACCGGGCTTCCCGGAACGCCACAAACATGCCTCTTTGGTAACGAAAAGCGGAACCGCAGAGCAACTATTTACTGTCGGGAACGGCGGCGCGCCGGTT
>DAMABW010000747.1:0-1514 GCA_031999925.1 Massilia sp.
GCCTGATCGGCGGCATCGACACGCCGAACCGGGGACGCATCGAGCGCCATTGCCGCGTGTCCTGGCCGATGGGCTTCGGCGGCGGCCTGCAGGGTTCGCTCACCGGACGCCAGAACGCCAAGTTCGTCTGCCGCATCCTCGGCCACGAGCACGACATGGCCGCGCGCATCGC
The DNA here is from genome assembly GCA_031999925.1 of Massilia sp. Taxonomy (GTDB): domain Bacteria; phylum Pseudomonadota; class Gammaproteobacteria; order Burkholderiales; family Burkholderiaceae_D; genus Telluria. The sequence continues at coordinate 173 of DAMABW010000747.1, forward strand.
CTTCATGCAGGACTTCGCCGAGATCGGCGCTTCCTTCGACGAACCGGTGAAAACCTATTCGTCGGGCATGAAGTCGCGCCTGCAGTTCGCGATGTCGCTCGCCTTCGACTTCGACGTGTACATCTCCGACGAAGTCACCTCGACCGGCGACGCCGCCTTCCGCAGCAAGGCCAACAAGGCCTTCAAGAACCTCGCCAACCGCGCCGGCCTGATCATGGTGTCCCACAGCGACAGCACGCTGCGCGAATTCTGCAGCGCCGGCATCTGGCTGCACGAGGGCCGCGCGCACTGGTTCGACGACATCGGCGACGCACTGAAACATTACAAGGAAAGTATCGCAGCATGAATGACCGCATCAAGGAAGAGGCGATGATGCCGCCGGCCGCAACGCCGGCATCGGCACCGAAGGCCGGCCTGCGCGCGCGCGCGGCGCGCCTGGCCAGGCCGCTGCGCAAGCGCGGCGCCTTCGGCATTGCCGGCATCGTCTGCGCGGCCTGCACCGCTTACTGGGGCGTGGTCGCTTCCGACCGCTACGTATCGCAAGCCAACGTCATCGTCCAGCGCACCGACCTGAGCGGCGGGCACACGATGGACTTCAGCTCGCTGCTGGGCGGCGCCAACGGCAGCCGCAGCGACGAACTCCTGCTGCGCAACTACCTGCTGTCGATGGACATGCTCAAGAAGCTCGACGCCCAGTTGCACCTGCGCGCGCACTACAGCGACCGCGCACGCGATCCGTTGTCGCGCATGTGGGCCGCCGACGTGCCCGACGAGTGGTTCCTGCAGTACTACCTGTCGCGCGTGAGCGTCGAGCTCGACGAATATTCGGGCGTGCTGGTGATCAAGGCCCAGGGCTACGATGCCCGCACCGCCCAGGCCATCACCACGCTGCTGGTGCGCGAAGGCGAGCGCGCCATGAACGAGATGGCGCACCAGTTGGCGCGCGAGCAGGTGGCCTTCGTCGAGAAGCAGGTGGAGCAAATGGCCGAGCGCTTCCAGGAAACGCGGCGCGAAGTGATCCGCTTCCAGAACGCGCACGGCCTGGTGTCGCCGCAGAACCGCGCCGAGCAGCTGAACGGCGTGGTCGAGCGCCTGAACGCCCAGCGTACCGAACTCCAGACCCGCCGCACGGCGCTGCTCGGCTACCTCGAACCGCGCGCCGCCGGCGTGGTCGAACTCGATCTGCAGATCGAAGCGATCGACAAGCAGCTGGCCCAGGAACAGGCGCGCCTGACCTCCACCAGCGGCAAGGCCCTGAACAGCACGGTGGAAGAATACCAGCGCCTGGAAATGGCGGCCGGGTTTGCCAACGACGTCTACAAGACCGCGCTGGTGGCCCTGG
>DAMABW010000748.1:0-1511 GCA_031999925.1 Massilia sp.
GCGGTTTCTTCCAGCGAGCTGGCCTGCTGCTCGGTGCGGCTCGACAGGTCGAGGTTGCCGGCCGCGACTTCGCCCGAGGCGGTGCCGATGGTCTCGCTGCTCGTGCGCACGGTGGTGACGGTGCGCACCAGGTTTTCGTTCATGGTCTTCAGGGCCTGCAGCAGCATGCCGGTTTCGTCGCGCGAGGTGACCTCGATGCGGCTGGTCAGGTCGCCGGCGGCGACCGTGTTCGCCACCTCCAGCGCACGCGCCAGCGGACGGGTGATCGAACGCGTGTTCCACCAGGCGACCAGCGCGGCCAGGCCCAGGGACACCAGCGCCAGCGCGATCATCAGGGTGCGGGTCGAGGATTCGGTGGCGCGTGCCTCGGCGGCACGGTCGCTGGCCAGCCGCTGCTGCAGCACCAGCTCGTCGTTGACGGCGGCCTTCAGGTCGCGCAGCGCCGGGCGCAGCACCTCCTTCAGGTAGGCGCGCGCACCGGCGTCGTCACCCGCGTTGATGCGCTTGATCAGCTCTTCCTGGCCCTGCACGTACTTGTCGTTCGCGGCCAGCATGCGCTCGAGCGCCGCCACCGTATCCGGCTTGGTCAGGTTCTTGCGCAGCAGCTCGAGTTTTTCCTGGCCGGCCTTGCGCGAGGAAGCGATTTCCTCGAGCTGTTTCTGGCGGTCGGCCGGATCGGCGTCGAGCATCATGTTGCGCAGGGCGACGGCGACGTCGTTGATTTCCGCCAGCACGGCATTGGTGGCGTTGGTGTTCGGGATGCTGCGCTCGGCCAGTTCGGCGGTGCCGGCGCTGACGCGCGACACCATGGTGATGCCGAAGGTCTGGCTGCCCAGCAGCAGGACGCCGACGATGCCGAAGCCGATGGCCAGGCGCTTTGCGATGTTCATGTTCGAGAGGTTCATGTATTGATTCAGGATGAAGATTGATCAGGCCGCGTCGGCCAGCGTGGTCACCAGGCCCATGTCGGGCGAGGACATCAGGCGCTCGATATCGAGCAGGATCAGCATGCGTTCGCCCACCGTGCCCAGGCCCAGCAGGTGGTCGGCATCGATGCCGCCGCCGATGCTCGGCGCCGGGCGTACCTGCTCGGACGCCAGCGTGACCACGTCGGACACGCTGTCGACCACCATGCCGATCACCTGGCGGCCGATGTTCAGGATGATCACGACGGTAAAGGCGTCGTACCCGGCCTGGCCCAGCGCGAACTTGATGCGCATGTCGACGATCGGCACGATCTGGCCGCGCAGGTTGATCACGCCTTTCAGGAAGGCCGGCGCATTCGCGATGCGCGTCACGGCGTCGTAGCCGCGGATTTCCTGCACCTTCAGGATGCTGATGCCGTACTCTTCCTTACCCAGGCGGAAGGACAGCACTTCCAGTTCGTTGTTGTTTGCTTCGCTCACGCTCACTCCGGTATTCATAGGTCACTGCGATGGCATAAATTGCCGCATGGAAAGCAGATTACGTCCAGCTTGCGCGGAACTCGATGGAGAACTGTTAAGTTCGCG
>DAMABW010000749.1:0-299 GCA_031999925.1 Massilia sp.
GCCAGTTCAGGCTTTTGACCGGCCCATGTGCGAGCGTTACCGTCCCCGCGGCCGGGTCGACGGATTTCACCGTAGCGATGGCCTCATGGCGAGTCGCCTTCGCACCTTTGTTTGCCTGCTGGGTGTTCATGCTCTTCATCATGTCCCGACACGACTTGGCATCCATGTTTTGCATGTCCATGCCCTTCATGTCCGTGCCTTTCATCATGTCCTGGCACGCCTTCGCGTTCATGCCGGGTTGACTCGGCTGCGCCTGGGCGGCGCCCGAGCCGGACACGGCAAGCGCTAACATCGTGGCG
>DAMABW010000749.1:309-1510 GCA_031999925.1 Massilia sp.
ACGTTTCATCATAATTCCTTTCGTATTTCAGTTGAGGTGGGTGTGTTTGCAGGCCCAGCGGCGTGGATGCCGCCCGCGTGCCGTGCTATTTCGCATGAATCGTTCGCTCCTCGGCTGCAGGTGCCTGACACAGCCCGTGCATGCGCCGCGCCTGGGGGCGGCGCAGCAGCAGGTAGGCCGCAGGCACGACGAACATCGACAGCAGCGGCGCTGTCACCATGCCGCCGACCATCGGTGCGGCGATGCGCTGCATGACTTCGGAACCCGTCCCGGCGCCGATCATGATCGGCACGAGACCCGCGATGATGACTGCGACCGTCATCGCCTTCGGCCGCACGCGCAGGACGGCGCCTTCGCGGATCGCGTCGACCAGGTCGGCTTCGCTGTCGCGTCCGGCCTCGACGCGGGCTTCCCAGGCATGCTTCAGGTACAGCAGCATGATCACGCCGAATTCAGCCGCCACGCCGGCGAGCGCAATGAAGCCGACGCCGCTCGGTACCGACAAGTGGTGCCCGAGCAGCCACAACAGCCACACGCCGCCGGCCAGCGCGAACGGCAAGGTGGCCATGATGAGGGCTGCTTCGTCGAAGCGCTTGAAAGTGAAATAGAGCAGCACGAAGATGATCGCCAGCGTGACCGGCACCACGATCTTCAGCTTCGCCGTCGCGCGCTCCAGGTATTCGAACTGGCCCGACCAGGATACCGAATAGCCGGGCGGCAGCTTGACCTCGCTGGCCACGGCCTGCTGCATGTCACGTACTGCCGAGCTGAGGTCGCGGCCGCGAATGTCGACGTAGACCCAGCCCGACAGGCGCGCGTTCTCGCTCTTGAGCATGGGCGGTCCATCCTCGATGCGGATTGTCGCGACATCGCCGAGACGGATCTGGGCGCCACGCTCGGTCAGGACCGGTAGCTCGCGTAGTTTTTCGACCGAATCGCGCACCTCGCGCGGATAACGCACGCTGATCGGAAAACGCTGCAGCCCCTCGACCGTTTCGCCGATGTTGTCTCCGCCAATCGCGGACGACACGACGCTTTGCACGTCGGCGATGTTCAGCCCGTAGCGCGCAGCGGTATCCCGGTCAATCTTCACGTCGATGTAACGGCCCCCGTTCAGCCGCTCGGCCAGCGCGGATGACACGCCCGGCACTTTTTTTACGGCACGCTCGATCGCACCGGTGATGCGGTCGATGACCGTCAA
>DAMABW010000750.1:0-1506 GCA_031999925.1 Massilia sp.
GGGTCACGTCGCCCAGGTATTCGACCAGCGCCACGGTGGCGGCGATTCCGCCGTCTTCCAGGCCGGGACGGGCCAGCTGCAGGTGCTCGGGCCGCACGCCCAGGGTCACGCGGGCGCCGGCCTGCGCGCGCGCCACGTCCGCCCCCACCTCGACCCGCTCGCCGCCGGCCAGCTCGACGGTGGCGCTGCGCGCGCCCTGCTTGACCAGGGTCGCGTCGAAAAAGTTCATGCGCGGCGAACCGAGGAATCCGGCGACGAATTTATTCGCCGGGCGCTCGTACAGATCCGACGGCGTGCCGACCTGCTCGATGCGCCCGCCGTTCAGCACCACGATCTTCTGGCCCAGGGTCATGGCCTCGACCTGGTCATGGGTCACGTAGATCATGGTGCTCTTCAGTTCGCGGTGCAGGCGTGCCAGCTCCACCCGCGTTTGCCCGCGCAGGGCGGCGTCCAGGTTCGACAGCGGTTCGTCGAACAGGAAGACCTCGGGTTTGCGCACGATGGCGCGCCCGATCGCCACGCGCTGGCGCTGTCCGCCCGACAGGGCTTTCGGTTTGCGCTCGAGCAGGTGGCCGATCTGCAGGATCTCGGCGGCGCGCCCGACCCGCTCGGCGATCTCCGCCTTCGGTACCTTGGCCAGCTTCAGGGCGAAACCCATGTTTTCGGCCACGCTCATGTGCGGGTACAACGCGTAGGACTGGAACACCATGGCGATGCCGCGCCGCGCCGGCTCGATGTCGTTGGCGACGCGACCGCCGATTTCCAAGGTGCCCTCGGTGATGTCCTCGAGTCCGGCGACGATGCGCAGCAGGGTCGACTTGCCGCAGCCCGAAGGCCCGACGAAGACGACGAATTCGCCATCCGCGATGTCCAGGTCCACGCCCTTGATGACGCTGTTCTTCTCGTACTGCTTCTTAATGCCGCGAAGGCTGACCGATGCCATGTTCTACTCCTGCGTGTAAACGTTCGACTTATCCCTTGAGCCCGCTCGCGGCGAGGAAGCCCTGGGTCACCCGGCGCTGGAACACCACGTAGGCCAGCGCGACCGGCAAGGCGCCCAGCAGCGCCGCCGCCATCAGCTGCGCGTAGCGCACGCCGAAGGCATCGTAGGTCTGGGTCAGGCCCAGCGGAATCGTCATCATGTCGTTCGAGGTGACGATGATGAAGGGCCAGAGGAAGTTGTTCCAGGCGCCGATGAAGGTGACGATCGCCATCGCCCAGACGATGTTGCCGGAGATCGGCAGGTAGACGCTCCACAGCACGCGCAAGGGATTCGCGCCGTCCATCACCGCCGCCTCGCGGAAGTCGGCCGGAATCGCATCGAAGAACTGCTTGAACACGTAGATGACCACTGGCGACACCACCTGCGGCAGCACCAGGCCGGCATAGCTGTTGATCATGCCCAGTTGGTGCATGGTGCGAAACAGCGGCACCAGCAGCGCCTCGAACGGCAGCAGGAAGGCCAGCATGGCGGCGCCGAACAGCAGCGCGCGGCCTCGGAAGCGC